>CALRJJ020000205.1:0-7944 GCA_943367505.1 Flavobacterium psychrophilum
ACAGCCAAGCTAGCGAGCAAGCCACTGCTAGCAAGGGCGCTCTAGATAGAATGGCCGATGAACTCTTTAGTAAGTCTGATTCCGCCGCCTCGAAAAACGGCATGCAGAGCAAATCCGATAGTGGTGCCTCGGCTTCAGCTAGCGAGTCGGGCAAAGAAGGAGCCGGAAAAAATGGTGCCTCTAAAGAAGGATCAGAGAAAGACAGTGCCGGTGAGACAAAGTCATGGAAGAAAGATGGAAAAGATTCTGATGGTGATGAGAAAGGTACAAACAAATGCGGCCCGGACGGCCAAGAGAATGAAAAAGAAAACGATAAAGACAACGAAAATGACCATGAAAAAGAACATGGCGAAGACAAAGACCATGACGGAAATGACGATAACGAAAAAGATGGCAATGAAAAAGACGGCGATGGAAAAGTAACACAAGGGAAAGACCTGCACGCCGATGGCGACGGCAAAGGCGGCAAAGGCAGCAAAAATGAAAAGGGAGAGCCCAACGACCGAAAAGACTTCAGCCCAGAAGCCGAGGATGGCGACGGTGCCGACGGCGGCAGCTCAAAGAATAGAAAGGGCAAAGAAGATATAGAAGGTAAAGGTGACAAGGGCGGTCGAGGCGAAAAAAGACACAAGGGAGGTAATTCAAACAAAGGCGGCAAGCAGAACTGGCCAAATAAGTTCTCGGAAAAAGACGCTGAACTACCGCAATTCCTCGACATGAGCAGCCCCTACCAACATCTCTCGGCATAGGTCTTAGGGCGACAAACAAACAATATAAATACAAAGACAAAAAAAACTTAAAAGCTGATCTGGACATGCTCCCGGTCAGCTTTTAGCTTTGGCCGCGTATTTAGATCGAGCACTGTATTTTCGTCCAAGCTCTCGCATCGACCAAGATAGTCACGCAGATTTGACGCCTCCGGTCTTATCGTTGCACATACACCCAATGAGGAGCGCAACATGGCCGTTTTCAACCAATCTGAAATTGCTCACAATCACAGAGAACAAAGCGAAAGAACTGCGGCACAAGTACAAAGCGAAGGGGCCGCAGCAAGAATGCGCAGCGAAGTTACTAGCGAGCTGGGCGCTCAGCGTGCCGGCGCCAGTAGCGCACGAGGCGGCGCAAGCGGCAGCGATAATAGTTCTATAGCAGCACAGAGTGCCGCGATGACAAAAGGTCCAGATGCCATTCTGCCATCACTGGGTATCGATATGGGTTCCGATAGTGGTTCTCTATCGGGCAAGCCACAGCCGCCCCAAGAACAATCGCAACAACAACAACAACAACAACAACAACCAGATAGCAACAGCACAGACGGTGGAAAAAAATCGGACTGGACACCACCTCAAGATGGCGGCCGCAAGCGCGAACTCACAGCCGGTGACTGATGCCTGGCGTCTAGGCAAAAAGGCAAGCGCATGCTAGCTTAATCAGTCCACTGGCAAGCTTTCATAAGTTCCGGAAAATTATCTTACTGGCAATCACTTTCAGTCGATCGTTTTTTTGACACTGAAGAAAACGGCATACCACTAGCAAAAGCTTGAATCTCTCTATCCAAAATTGTGGAAGCGATACTTATAGATAGAAGGCAATCACCAACCGTTGTTATAACCATAGTTGTAGGGCATCTGCTGGCCATAGCCATATCCAGATCCATAACCAGACCCGTAGCCACTACCTTGATAGGGATAGCCCCCCATACCGCTGCCCATGCCACCATATCCAGAATTGCGATTGAGTGCTTTGGTAAGGAAAATTAGACCTACTGTGGGTAAGGCTACTGCAGCAGTTTTTGCTATCACCTTAGTGGCAGTGCCAGCTGCGCCGCGCAATTTCGAATGGCTGGACTGCGGTGGCGTGGTTGAAGTATCCCAATTAGCATGACCAGCCTGATTATAGTTATCGTTACCAGACGAACTCGCCCGGCTCTCGGCTATACCCTTTTGAATCGCTTGCTCTTGCTGCTCATACTGACTGGGCTCAGCCGGCGGCCTGTTGTTATCTATAGCTGGCTGCTGCGCTTGCAGTTGTGGCTGCATAGCTTGCTGATACTGCTGCATCGGAGGCTGCTGCCATCCAGCTTGCGCTCCAGGCGGCATTCCAGCTTGCATTCCGGGCTGCCCTGAATATTGTTGAGCCTGTTGAGCAGCGGCATATTGTTGAGCTGCTGCATACTGCTGGGCTGCTGCATATTGCTGCGCTGCCTGGTACTGCTCTGGCGAACCGGCGAAGGTCTGTGGATATTGCACTTGCTGGGCTAGAGCTGGCTGCAAAACTAAATTTGCCGACAGCGAGACAGCCAGCCCTAGGGCCAGTGCCAAAGAATTTTTCATAGCTAACACCGTGGTAAGTTAAGCGAGAAAAGCTGTGAAATGAGCAGGCTTCCTGTCGAGCCCTGTAGTCAAGTGGATTTTCTAACAATAAGGGCAGGTTCGCGGGAATGCAAATTAAATCGATAGCCAACGACTCTTGAAACTGCCGCTCCTCTTCTTCCAAGCGCCAAATTTCACCAGCCGGTCTTGCGCCATCCATGTAGTTTCGGGCACCGCGAACAGAACAATCAAGGCGCAGTCAATGGAAAAGCTCTAATATAGAAACATCGAACAGGTTTTCGACTTTAGCACCACTTACGGTGGCACCTGCACGACACGACGGAAGTGCTTGACGGCGAGGATATCTCCGACCCTATCGAAGGCAAAGGGCAGCTCGATATAAACGAAGCAAGGGCCATCTTTTAGAAGTCTACTAGCGACGCTCAAGCATCACAGCCTCAACCCTTCAAAGTTCGAGTGAACCAAAGCGCCGTTGTCATGCTTGCCGAAGGCGCCTGTTTCTGGCAGACTCTAGTAATTGCCCAGAGCTGGCTCTATATGATCATTCCTGACACAGTGCGGCTGGCAAAACAGGTAGCCTGAATACTCGCCCTCCACGATGGCATGCCACTTGCCGTCCAAGACAAAAGGCTCCAAGCTAGCAATGAAAGAGTCAGAAGAAGCCATAGACTTTAAACTCCTATTTGAGTCAGCTCCTCAAATGTATTTAGTAATGTCGCCAGACCTGAAAATACTAGCAGCAAGCGATTCTTACCTACACGCCACTATGACCAAAAGAGAGAACATCCTCGGCCGCCAATTGTTCGATGTTTTTCCAGACAACCCAGATGACGCCAGTGCTACCGGCCTCCGCAATGTAAGTGCTTCCTTAGATATTGTGCTTAAGGACCGCGTGGCTCACTCAATGGCTGTGCAAAAATACGACATCAGGCGCGCCGAATCAGAAGGTGGCGATTTTGAAGAACGTTTCTGGAGCCCTGTAAATTCGCCTGTCTTCGACAAAAACGGTGAAATAGCTTATATCATCCATCGAGTTGAAGACGTGACAGAGTTTGTCCGTTTAAGGCATCAGAAAACCGAACAAAACCAGCAAACCGAAGACTTCAAAGAACGCGCAGAAAAAATGGAGATAGAAATCTATCTTCGCGCCCAAGAAATTCAAGAGCGCACTCAGCAACTCGAAATTGCCAATCGCGAGCTAAAAGCCGCACGGGATGCCGCCGAAGCAGCATCAAAATTCAAGTCTGAATTTGTCGCCAATGTCAGCCACGAAGTGCGCACGCCAATGAATGGCATCATTGGAATGTGCAATCTCTTGTTAAGAACCAGTCTCGACGAACGCCAACAAGATTTCGCCAACACAATACAGAAAGCCAGCAGCGACTTGCTAATCGTGATAAACGACATCCTAGATTTCAGCAAGATTGAAGCAGGAAAAATAGAACTAGAAAACTTAGAATTCGATCCGGTACAAATCATCGAAAGCACCTGTGACATCCTGGCTACTGAAGCTCGAAGCAAGGAGCTTTCATTAATGAGCTTCGTGGATCCGGCCATGCCAAAATCTTTACGGGGCGACCCACAGAAGCTGCGTCAGATATTGATTAACTTGACCTCAAATGCCATCAAATTTTCCAGCACTGGCGAAATTGTGGTGCAAGTTTCGCTCGATTCCAATCACAGCGAAAATACAAATCAGAAAACTCTTAATGACCAGCGACAAGCTATAGAGCCAAGCAATATTTCACAGGTGCGGTTCTCGGTCAAAGACAAGGGCATTGGCCTATCAGAACTAGAACAGCAACGCCTATTTCAACCTTTCGTTCAGGCTGACGGCTCAATCACGCGCAAGTTCGGCGGTACCGGACTAGGACTGAGCATATCCAAAAGTCTAGTTGAACTAATGGGCGGAAAAATTGGTGTAGTAAGCGACAAGGTCAATGGCTCTACTTTCTGGTTTGTGGTGCCTTTGGAGCATTGCAACAAGGCAGCCAAAGTGGGCACCAAAGCAATAATCGAGGGCACCCGCGCACTAATCGTTGATGACGAACCGCATGCGCGGATGATTTTGCAAACTTACTTGGCTTCCTGGGGTATGCGCACTGACTCAGCAAGCAATGCGCAAGAAGGTTTGACATTGCTAAGAAAAGCTTCAAGCGACGGCGATCCAATTAAGGTTGCAATTGTTGATCTGGTTATGCCCGGGCTCAACGGCATGGACATGGCCAAAGAAATCTTCAACGATTCGACATTGACGCACACAAAATTGGTTCTGCTCACTGCTTTCGACTCGCCTGGTCTTGGCGCTCAAGCAATAGAATTGGGTTTCAAGGCCTACGTAACAAAACCAGTGCGACAATCACAGATGCTGGATTGCCTCACAACTGTTGTTTCCTCAAACGGCCCGCTAACAGTCAAGCCTACAGCCGACATAAAACAGCTAGGGCAGCCAGAGGAAGAACAGTTTAAAAGCTCTGATTTGATATTAGTTGCTGAAGACCACCCGATCAATCGAAAAGTTGCCGAAATGTATTTGAAAGAGCTTGGTTATTCCTGTCACTTAGTGAGCAATGGGCAAGAAGCCCTCGACGCTATCAACAAAAACAAATATGCTCTGCTTCTGATGGACCTGCAAATGCCTGAGATGGACGGGTTAGTGGCCACGGGGCTAATACGCAAAGAGGAAGAGTTCAGCGGCTCTCACTTGCCCATCATCGCCATGACGGCATACACGCGTACAGAAGATCGGGATCGGTGTATTGCTGCTGGAATGGATGACTACATCGGCAAACCTATCGAGCTAAGTCAACTTCGAAGCAAAATCGAAAAATGGCTTTCTCAAACAAATAACATTTAAAAGAGTTTCAATTTGGTTCAATTTCAGGTACAGTGCTGTTAGCAGAGGTTGCAGACCAACTCCGCTAGCACGGAGACCCTGCACAGTAATGAACAAGTCTATTAACGCGTTTTTCTCGGCACTATGTATCACCAGTACATCAATGCTTCCCTTTATGCTTGCGTCAATGCTCCCATGTGAGGCAGCCAGCCCGTCGTATACCGAACAGCCGCAACTACCAGCGATTGCCACTAACACTGCCCTTGATTCTGATCGACAGCCCATGGTTGCCCTCGCTCTTGGCGGAGGCGGTGTACGCGGTGCCGCACACATAGGTGTTTTGCGGGTTCTGCAAAAAGAAGGTATCCCCATCGACTGCATCGTCGGCAATAGCATGGGTGCCGTTGTCGGAGGGCTTTACTGCGCTAACGTCCCCCTCGATAAAATCCAGTCAATTCTCTCAGACGGCTCTTTAGTCAGTGCCTACTTGCCGCGCTTTCTCTGGTGCCGAATAATGATTAGCCCCTTTCGCAGTTTATTGTATGTCGGCAGAACTAAACCGTATGCTGGATTAGTTAGCGGTACAAAACTCAAAGCCACAATCAACAAACTTTTGCCCTCTCCAAACCTCAAAGTAGAAGACCTTAAAGTGCCCTTCTCTTCTATTGCAGTGAGTTTGATTGACGGTCAAGCCCATGTACTTTCAAAAGGCAATGTCGATGAAGTTCTGCAGGCAAGCGCAACTCTTCCCTTGCTGATGCAACCGGTGCCAATAGGCAAGCATCTATATGTGGATGGCGGTATTCGCAATAATTTGCCAACAACCGAAGCAAGACATAGTGGCGCGAGGGTTGTAATTTCAGTTGAAATAGACAATGACTTAAAGCCGGTGCCAGCAAAACAATTCACATCCTACCGCAAAGTCTTCGATCGCGTAATGAATGCCACTATTGAGCAATTAGACGAAGACAAAGTCAATGGTGCCGATATTGTGATTCGGCCTGAATTGATCAATATTCCTATACTTTCCAAAGAGCGAAAGTATGTTGAAGAAGCCACCACTGCTGGTGAAATCGCCGCTCGCAAAGCACTTCCGCGAATTCTTGAGCGCCTTCAGCAATCTGGTATAGATCTAAGAAACAAAAGTGCTAATCTAGATTTTGCCGCGCCGAAAGAGCCAGTGGCTCGTGAGCGACTATAAGCACTGAAGCAAACCGCTAGCTGGACAGCCTAAATGCCAACTATCGAGCACCAAGCCGCTCTAAAGCAAGCTTGGTTTTCCAACGCCTTGCTGCATTAATAGGGGTTCAGCTAAATCACCCCTGCAACCAAACGAGCCAAAGCCAAACAGTGAGAACAAAACCTTCAGTAAAATGAGGGCAGGCACATTGTCTTTCATCCCACCGGCTCATACTATAGATGCTATCCAGTTGACAATTAGAAATTTGAGCTCAAAACCAGTACCATAAATGCCAATCTAAACAACTGACCAACAAGTCGTAAAAGCTGTAAAGCTATTCGAGCACAGATCTATGGCTGACAAGAGCAAATAACTGAAAGGGAAAACTAAATGTACTCAGGCTATCGCTATCAAAATGTCGCCATTGCTATTTGGTGCGCCATTGTTTTGTTTGTATCGCCAGCCCTGGCCGATGAAACGAAATCAGAAGCGGCTTCCGTACCAGAATCGGTCCTCAATTTAGACCTCTGCACTCTCGCCTATCAGCTCTACCACCAATCACTCTGCCTTCCGCTCGACCCATGGTACGACATGATGTCTCGCATTGGCAGCGATCGACGCAACAACATCTGTCGCTTCACCCACGAATATGCAGCAAAATTAGGCAGCTCCCAAGCCAATAACCAGAGCTTTGGGCAAGGCTATTACAGCGGCCCTAACGCAGCGCGGGGCTGGAGTGATACCAATCTAAATTTAGACCCGATTCTCACGAACTACAAATATATTGATGCTAAGCTGCCCACTTTCAACCGTGATGGCGAACAGTTTCTGGCCGTATTAGCGCCAAGCTACATCACCCAAAACATCAAGAAGATTGACGGAATGCGCTACAAGACCAAGCCAAGCGCATTTCCTTACGGCGATATTGAACGCTTCCAAATTCGCGAATATCCTAGCGGCGAAGATTATCTGATTGTCTTTGAAGGTGGCACCGGAATTGTCGGCACCACCCAACCATCATGGAGCCCCATGGGCTTTGTGCTCATGAAGAAGACAGCGACAGGCTACGACGCCCACATTGTTTTTCGCGGCAGCCGCAGCGGATCATCACTCAGCAAAACAGTTTGGAAAGCGCAGGATGCCATTGGAGACGCCAAAGGTAATCCTGACTGGATCACCGACCTTGGTGGCACAAAACAAATTGAACAGCCCTTGATTAGCAAAGTTGGCAAAGTCACCAAGGGCTTTGCCGAGGCACTGCCAACCATGCTCGGACCAATAACCGCCTGCTGCAAATATCTCGAGCAGAACTATCCAGCACCTGAGCACATCTATGTTACTGGCCACAGCCTCGGAGCCGGTCTCGGCAGTCAATTTGTCAGCGCCGTGTTACAAGGCACCTACGGCGATCAGTTGCGACAAGAAGTAAAAAGCTGGCCCTGGAACAATACAACATTAATGGCATACGCCCAACCGATTCCTGGTGACCCTACCTGGGCAGCCAGCTTCGACAAAGTCGCCCCGACAGCTCAACACTATTGGGTAGAGGGAGATAGCGTAGTTGAAGCGACATCAGGCACCATAGTCGGACTCTT
>CALRJJ020000206.1:0-7916 GCA_943367505.1 Flavobacterium psychrophilum
GCGAACTTTCAAGCAGCCGAAAGCATTGTAAGCAAGCTGCCCAAACATCCTAAAGCCGGTTCTGATGATGCAGTCACTCTAGCCTATTTTAAGTTTAGCCAAAATCAGTTTAACGAGATAGTGACCATTTGCTCCCAGGTACCTGAGGATCATCCATCAGCATATTGGTTTTTGGAAGTTAAATCATCGGCATATAGACGCCTGAACGAAGGGGCATTGGCGCTTCAATCAATCTCACAATCAATTGCAATGCGACCGGAACGAACAGACGGCTATAAAAGAAAAGCACTTGTTCTAGCGGATGCTGGCTTGCTTAATCAAGCTCTTGTTGATTGCAAGAGAAACGAGGTTCTCGGAAAGAAGGAATCGTCTCGAAAAGCCGAAGCCTACGTTCGTTTCCGCCGCGGTGAATTTGCGGAGATGCTTGAATGTACCAAGTTCGCAATAACTGCTTCACCTAAATCTGCCTACGCACACGCCCTCAACAGCCTGGCACTGGCAGGACTGGGGCGCGTTGATGAAGCACTGGACGACGCAATCAAAGCCACCGAATTGCACGATTTGGAAGCGCTGGCCTGGTATGCGCTGGCCAATGCACATCTCAAGCAAGGTCAAGTCGAGCAGGCCATCTCAGATCTGAACACTGGGCTGGAGGCCGATCCACATTTTAGATTTTCATATCTCCTGCGGGCAGAAGCGCATCGTCTCGCCGGCCATGCGGCTGAAGCTGACAAGGACCAATCAAAGTTTGATCAGCTACAAACAAAGTTTATGGCCAATCTTCTATAGCATTGCATTGACTCGACAAACGAGCGAAAGGTAAACTCCACTAAGAACCTACGACACTTGAGATGCAAACAAATATTCTAGGAAAATCGAACATAAATGCTTTCTGTTTAGCGGCTTACTTGCTTATAGTTGCAACTTATATTGGCATTCTCACGTACTGGTACTCAGTTGCCGTCTCTGAACTACAGGCGACAAGAGCTGAAGCGCATCAAGCATGGGAGCATAAAGAAAATCAATTCAGTTCGGCGCGACGCGATTTCTTCCAATACGTCTCATTGAACCAGGCTAAGCTTAGAGATGCGAGGAATGCAAGTAATCCGGAATTTATTAAGGCTCAGCAGCTTCTTTCGAATATCCATTCCGATCTATTGCTTATGCTCGGCTCAACTAAGGGTTCATGCCGTGACCTAATGATTACAACAAAAGTGTGCTCAGATCGAAATTCATGCCCACAATGCCTATTACTTCTTCGCGAAGCCCCAGAATTGCAAAGTATTCGGATTGGTCTCGGTCCCCATCCACATCATTTAAGGATGCGAGTTCCTGGATATTACTTTAAGAAAGCCTGTTATTCCGTGGATCCCAGTAAGATGCGCTATGCCGTGTCGCCCCTAGCAGACGGAGTAAAGGTAACTCTTTTTTGTGATGACTTATTGAATCAAAATGAGTGGTCAGCCGATTTTTCTGACTTTGATCCTCAATATAAACCCTCGGACTTATTTTTAGACAGTCTTCTTGGTGAATATTTGAGAAAGCATGTTCGCGACATTTCGATAAGAGGTAAGGCTGATCCGGCTTTTAATGCAGCTATAGACTGCTTGCCACCAGAACGTTTTCGTCAAGACGTTGCAATCGCAGCAAATATTCCAATAACTGTGCCAGCAGTATCCGATGAATCTTTTATCTTCCATTCATTGGACTCAGAGAAAAATTCAAACAGAGCAGCCTCAGGCTGGTATGAAGATTGGTGCAATTGGAGTTATTATCTAAACAACTATGCACCGCAGCATCCCCAAAAAAAGTCAAAGGATGGCGCGTTGTGATTTCTACTGAGACAGAAGCAAAGCTTGCGAAATTTGTCTGTTTTGCTGCTTCTTTAGGACTGACACTTTTCGGTATAACGCTTGCTTATCTTGGTTTTGTCATGCCTGGCCTAATGTGGTGCTCTAATTTTGCTAACACCGAAATGATAACTATCGTGATTTGCGTGGTGGTTGGAGTGGCTGGCCTGGTGCTTTGTCGGTTTGGTTTGAAAGTGCTTTTAAAGGCAATTCGACTCTGACATGCCATTTATGTCAAAAACGACTCCAATAGTTTGCCCGGGCTATCACGACTTCTGCTTGCGCTGATGCTCTTCAGTAAAATCGGCAAGGTGCTTGCTGAGCATGTCGATGATATTAGTCGACGAGGCCACATAGGTTGTGTAGCGTGCTCGCATTGAAGAAGGATAAAGCTTGAGGGCATCGACAAATTTGCCTTGGAGGAAATAGGTCTCAGAGAGCCGATTGAGCACTTGATACTCTTTGAAAGGCATCGAAGCAGCCTTATCAGTACTAGCAGCACCAGCCTCAGCAGAGCCTGAGCTAGTAGCGAAAGGTGTTTCTTCAACGATATGGCTAACAACAACTAAAGCCTGATCGAGACAGCGAGAAGCCTTATCTCGCGAACCAATACGCTCATAGACAGTGGCAAGCTGACAAAGTGGTTCGAGCAGCCGATGTGAATATTTGCCCTGGGTCTCCATGGCTTCAATCAAGATCTCGCCTTGATCTTTGGCCTCTTGCAAGCGATCAAGTTGTGCCAACGACATCATTTTAACCACAGCGGCTTCTTGCAGTCGTTCACAGACAGCTAACGAGAGAGAATGCTTAGCGCCCAAATCAAGTAATTCATCAGATGCGGCGAGAGCTTGTTGGAAGCGACGTTCCTTAAACGAGCAGCTACTAATAACAATCAAGCCAGCTAAAAGTAGCGACGGATCATTGACCTGCTTGGCCCGTTCCCGCAATTGATTGACTGCATCACGCGCCAGAGCCAGAGCCAAAAGATTGCTACCTTGACTAGCATGATAAATAGCTAGACAGAGCGAGGGATAAATCATCTCAAGACTATTCTTGCCATACTCATCTTGGGCTAGACCCAAGGCAATACGAAATGCTTGACCGGCTAGCTCAATGTCACCAGCGACAAGCCGAGCACGCCCCAGCTCGCACATGGCGCGAAAAACCAACATGGTGGGAATAGAAGCTTTTGCTTTGATTTCTCGACTTCTTTGATCGAGAGCATCAACAGACTGTCGCAGGGCCTCACTATCGCCTTGACTGACAGCCTTAGCTGCCTTCACCGCCAGTAGTACCAGGCTAGCTTCGCCATTGGCATCGACTCCAGCTTGAGCTTTATCGAGTTGAGCCAGTGCGCCGTCGGTGTCTGCCACTTCGCGCATCAGGTAAGCCTTGCGCAAGTGTTCATTCGCTTCTAACGAATTACAATTACTACTATTATTGGTATTGCTATCGCTAGAGGCCATGTTCAAGTACCACCTTTTCGCCTAATTAGAAGCCTTTTCTAGGCGCTATATTTCTTCCGTTCAGGACACACTTCTGAAATCACTTCTTGTATTTTGCTGAGAATACTGCCAAGGCCAAAACGTATTTTTGCAGAAGCAATAACCGGATTTGGCACTTGAGCGATGAGCCAAGCAAGGTCCTCTTTACGCACTATATCCGCTTTATTCAAAACAGTGATCATTGGCTTATCAACGGCGCCGAGATCACTTAACACATCGTGCACTGCACTAATATGCTCAAGCACATTAGGGTGAGAAGCATCCACCACATGCACCAGAACATCGGCCACTGCCACTTCTTCTAAGGTTGCTCTAAAAGCAGTAACCAGCGATGTCGGCAATTTTTTGATAAAGCCTACAGTGTCAGAAATAAGAATGGGGCTATGATCTGGCAAAGTTGTGCGCCTGGTGGTCGGGTCAAGCGTGGCAAAGAGCTTGTCTTGAGTGAAGACATCAGACTTGGTCAGGGCATTAAGCAAAGTAGATTTGCCCGAGTTTGTATAACCAGTTAGCGCCACCACAGGCAAATGTTCGTTTATTCGGCGCTTGCGCTGCACGTCGCGATAATTGCCAATGCGCTCCGCATCAGCCTCAAGCAAAGTAATCTTTTCGCGAATGCGACGGCGATCGATTTCTAACTTAGTTTCACCGGGGCCTCTTGTGCCTATTCCGCCGCCTAAACGAGAAAGATTGTCGCCCTTACCAATTAGCCGTGGCAACAGATATTTCATCTGGGCAAGTTCAACCTGCAGCTTACCCTCTTTTGTCTGAGCTCGTTGAGCAAAGATATCGAGAATCAACTCAGTGCGGTCAATCACCTTTACACCAACAACTTCTTCGATGTTGCGCTTCTGGCTAGGCGTCAACTCTTGGTCGACCACTAGCAAAGTCGCACCTAACTCTTGCATGTGCAAAGCCACTTCTTGCATTTTGCCAGAGCCAAAGAAGTATTTAGGGTCGGGCTGCTGCCTGGTCTGCATTAGCCGGCCACAAACAGTTGCGCCAGCAGTTCGAGCCAGTCTGGCCAATTCGTCGAGGTCATCTTCAACCTGCCAGGCATCGGTGCCATCGCTGACCAAACCAATTAGATAGGCCCGCTCTTCGCCCTCAGCCACGGCTAAACCAGGGGCTTGTGTGCGAAATTCTTGTTCTAAAGCGCTAATTAGCTCTTCGAAGTTATCGTCTTGAGCCCGTCTGGCTGTTGAACCGGGCATGACTTTCCACAGTTTGCCCTCGGCATCGCGCCCCGGCAAGAGGTGGGCAATGTGAACCACGTCGGCAATTTTCGACTGTTCACCCTTGCTTCGACTGAATGTACCAGCTGGGTTAACACCGACCTGGGCCAACAAATCTAGGCGATTGCGGGCCAGACACTGAAGATTTTCTTTTGAGACAAATTCGCTGCCATCAGATGGCTTCTGTTCTCCACCCTGTTTTTTGTCATCTCCAGACTGTTTGCGGTCATCAAGACGAGTATGAATAATGCGATGGCCACAGAGGCGACCAGGGCCAACCCGCACCCCGCGTAACTCCGGCATGTTAACTTCAAAGGGCTGACCAACAGTGACGTTCACGACTTGTCCGCGCCGATTGACCACGAGCGACAGCGGATAACCAGTCTCATGTGACAGTTCGGCCACAGAATCAGCTAGCTCTATGGTAAGAATCTTGTCTTTAGGAATACGCTGTTGCAACAAGCGATTGAGCTTCTTAATCTCAGACTGTTTCAGGCCTTTCGCCTTACCTAAGTCAACTTTGCCGTGCAATCAGTAAACCTCAGACAGGGGATAAAATGGGAAACCATTCCTATAAATACAGGCGATACACCCGGATCATACCCGTTTATCAGTCTAATTTCACTCACATTTAATGTATATCAAAGGCCTAGTAACAAGGGTCTTAAGATATGCGCCCTGCTCATGAACACTCACTTTTCTCTGAAGCTACTTCATCAGCGTGCACTGGCCTGAACTCAAGAGTGGCTAGTTCTCTGTTGCCACCGCGTCTTTCACGGAAGACAGTTCCCAGAGTACCCCAGTCCATCACCAGAGTTCCCCCTTGGGCGCGGTGCTGTTTGTCCCAACCCATCATGGTATCGAGACAGGCATGATCGATATACTCAACATCTTCTAAGTGAACATGAAGCTCAGTGGTTGGCTTGACCGACTCGATTGCTTCAGCCAGTCGGGGCAGACTTAAAAAGGTTGCGGCACCTTTAAGAGAAACATCGGTGCGATTGCGACCCTCATGCTCAGTAATCTTGATATCAAGGCGAGAGAAGATGTAAAGCAACTTGCCAATTGAGAGAAGAACGCCGGCGATCACTCCTGTAAGCAAGTCAACGCAGACAATCAAAATAATTGTAGTGACATAGATCGCGGCCTCTGAGCGACCATACTGTTTGATCTCTTTGAAGATTTTCCAGTTAATCATTTTGTAGCCAGTGAAAACCAGCAGGGCGGCCAAGGCTGAAGTTGGAATTAGCTCTAATACCTTAGGGAAAAGAGCGACGAATATAAGAATCCACAGACCATGCATAAAGGCAGACGCTCTAGTGCGGGCACCAGCATTGACGTTGACTCCGCTGCGCACCATCACTCCGGTGAGAGGCAAGCCACCAATCAAGCCACAAATCGTATTGCCTATACCCTGGCCGATCAATTCACGATCATAGTTGGTACGTTGCCCTGTGTGCATCTTGTCGAGGGCGCTGCAGGTCAAAAGTGTCTCAGCAGCGGCAATGAAAGCTATAGCTAAGGCATCAAAGAAGATTTCCCAGTTAAAAATCGAAACTAAAATCGCTGGCTTGGGTGGGTCAATAGCAGCAAAGATGTTGCTTGGAATAGTGACATAGTGCACTGTCAAGTGTAAGAAATAGGCAACAGAAGTTGCCACTACAACTGCCACCAGAGAGCCCGGCAAGACCTTCATCCGACCAACGGCAAAGCGCTGCCAGAGAGCTAATATCAAAATGGTCAAAACACCGATAGCGGCAGCTATATGGTGAGTAGAATCGCCATATTGGGCGGCGGTCCAGTTGAGACCTTTGTATATTGCCATAGGAATTGATAGCAGATTGTTGATACCACTTCCCTTTGGGGTATCGTCAACCATGACGTGAAACTGAGCGGCTAATATGAGCAGACCAATACCCGACAACATGCCATGAATAACCGCTGGTGGAACGGCTCTGAACCAAGGCGCAAAACGACATAGACCAGCCAATATCTGAATCAAACCGGCCAGCAAAATGATCACACCCATTTTCTCAATGCCATGCTCACGAATGAGCTCAAGCATAAGCACAGCTAGACCAGCAGCAGGCCCGCTCACCTGGAGTTGACTGCCACCGAGAGCTGAGACCACAAGACCACCGACTACGCCAGTGAGGATGCCCTTGGCTGGATCAACCCCCGAGGCAATGGCAATACCCATACACAACGGCAAGGCGACGATGAACACCACAACAGAGGCGAGAAAGTCTTTGCCAAAATAAGGCAGCAAAGATTGGCTTGTGCCAGGACCAGCGGGCTTTTCGATGTTCTCGCTCGGGTTCTCTATTTTGTTCATACACACATATTAAGTGGCGCGATGGCGCAAAGTAAAAGCTAACAAGGTACAAGTCTAATTCTGGACTATTCTAAGTTGCATCAGACTAGACTGCTACTCGCCTGAATTTAAAGTAGGTTCTATTAGACCTACTTTAATTGTTCACTTTCGAGCCTTCATCAACCTTTCACTGACAGTTGAGGCGCTGACGATTAATTTAGCAGCCGGCCATAATTTTGTGGCGCAAGAGCGGCCGTGCGCCTGACTCACCGCAGGTTTTGAGATTAGGAATAACCTTGCCAGGATTTAGAATGCCATCGGGATCGAAGGCCTCTTTTAATCTGCCCATCATTGCCAAATCAAGAGCATTAAAGACAAGAGGCATCTCCATCATCTTCTCAATACCGATGCCATGTTCCCCTGACAATGTGCCACCCATTTCGACGCAAAGTTCCAATATTTCTTTGCCGGCCAACATTACCCGCCTCACTTCATCCTCGTTTTCGCGATGATAAAGCATGCAAGGGTGAAGGTTTCCATCACCAGCATGATAGACATTGGCAATGGTCAGGTTTAACCTTTGAGCAATTTTTTCAATGCCAGCAATTACTTCAGCCAACTTCGAGCGCGGTATGACACCATCTAAGACATAGCCATGGGGAGCTATGCGACCAAGTGCACCAAAAGCAGTCTTGCGCGCCTTCCATATAGTGGCACGTTCTTTAGCATCAATAGCCCAGCGCAGAGAAATAACGCCATTAGCGTGCAGACAACTCTCTACAACTTTGCGCTGAGCCGAAATAGCAGCACCAGGCCCATCTAATTCAATAATAAGAAGGGCAGCGGCAGCGCGGTTTAAGCCCATACTCAAGTAATCTTCTACTGCATTTATGGTGAGCTGATCAACCATTTCCATAGCCGCAGGAATAACTCCGGCCGCTACCACATCTGATACTGCCTGACCGGCTTGACCAACAGTTTGAAAATAGGCCAGTAAGGTTTCTACTTTTTC
>CALRJJ020000207.1:0-7911 GCA_943367505.1 Flavobacterium psychrophilum
CCAAAGATGTTTCTGATGATGGCACCGGTTTGGGCGTAGCCAACAATGTCTTTGGGGCTATGTTCTGGCATCTTAATTTCGATGATGTCGCCTAGATCAGCCTTCATTACAGTGTTTATTTGGGCCAGAACCTCTTTTCTGCTGATGGCAGTAGCGCTGCGTTGGGCCTTTTCTAGCAGGTCGAACAGTGCAGTTAGAGTTAGCCCGGCGGTATCCTCAATAAAGGCATCCAGGCTGGGGGTGAAGTTGATCTCACTGCTTTTTCGAGCAATAAAGCTGTTGATATAGCTTGCTCTGCGCTCTTTGTCGGGCAGCTCAATTTCAATGCTTTGTACCGATGGTTGAGCGAGGATACGACTATTGACTTCGCTTCTGGTGTCAGCAATCAGCAACAGTAGATTACCGCTTTCTTTAAACCATTGCGACTCGATTAAGTTTAGGAAGGTCACCAGCCGCTGTCTATCAATTTCAGAAAGCTTGTCGAAATCACCAGCGGGAAGGAGCGAGCCAGCGAAGCGAATAATCGTGCACACTGGTTTAGCAGATTTTTTCAAATCTACTTTTACTTTCTTCACTGCTTGCAGTATCTCGTGCATGTGCACCAGCGCCGGTAAAGGGCTGTGCCTGGTGGCAGCCATTTTGCGTTGGATATCGCCGACTTTTTCGTCGTCATAAATGGCTGCAGCGTCTGCTTTGTTGATTGTCTCTTGCAGAGACTTAAGATCGTCGCTGAGATAGCCACCTAAACCAGTTGATATGTCTAGGCGCAAAACAGTAAATATTTCGCTGAGATAGTGGTATAGAGCAAAACCAAGGTCAACGAAACGTTCTGCTTTCTTCGAATAGAAGAGATCGTGGGTGTTTCCGGTTAGTAGCATGACGCTCTTGCCCCGGTCAGAGTAAGCGGCGCTGACCTCATTGATAACCTGTGGCCGGGCGATGGTGCTGTCGGCTGATGCTGCGGTGGTATCGCTCATGACTGCTCCTGGTTGGCGGTCGCTGTGTGATCGCTATTTTTGTTAGTGACGGCATCGGGATGCGAAAGATCGAAGTCGGCCATGGGTAGAATGGATTTGGATAAGCCCATTGTGTTGATGCTGTCTACCAAATCTATGAATTCTTTTTGTCTGGCAAAGGTAGTAGGCATGATGTCGCCGCCCAGTACTTTGCGGTCTACGACTATTTTGGCGCCCACCCCTGCTTCTCCATTTGGCCCACTCCAGTATTGCGATAGACAAATCAATCGAGTACCGAGTTTTACGGCTTCTTCCAGATCGTGGGTGACGAAAAATATGGTTAGACCATACTTTTTCCACTGGTCATGAATGAAGTCTTGCATCACTTTGCGGCGGTTGCTATCCAGGGCACCAAAGGGTTCGTCCATCAGTAATATCTGCGGGCGCATGATCACCGATTGAGCGATAGCGACACGTTGTCGCATGCCACCAGATAGTTCGCCAGGATATTTGTCGCCATCAGCAGCAGTTAAACCAATATCGAGTAAGAGATCTGCTGCTGCTCTTCTTGCTTCTGTGCGTACTTTGAAATAGTGCAACCAGTTGAGTGCGTGACAGAAGGCCAGCGGTTCCGCAAGAGCTTTCTCTTCTTCTGTCGCTGCCCCTTTGACCTTCCTGGTAATGGCAGAAAATAGAGGTAGCAATAGTGAATCAAAAATGCTCTCAAGTAGCAGCAAGGGCGAAACAAGAAGCTTCTCGATGACAGTGGTTTGTTCTAACATCAAGCCCAGAGCAATATTGTCTAGTACTGTTAGATGTTTGAATAGGGTGTAGGTTTGATAGACAATGCCTCTGTCTCTGTCTACTCGTTCAACCTGTTTTCCTGCCACCTTTACTGTGCCCGACTTCGGTTTAGCGGAACCAAGAATCAGGCTGAGCATGGTTGATTTACCACAGCCTGAGGTACCAACCACTGTGACAAATTCTCCTTCGCTCACATGCAGGTCGATGTCGTTGAGAATAACCTGTTGGCCATGCTCTTTGGGGTAGCTGACTGTGATTGACTGAGCATCAATTAGATAGTCAGAGGACGCTTCTGGTGTTGCAGCTGTGTTTAGTTCTAAGTTAGTCATTACTTGGCTCCTTCTTCACCAGGGCATTGGCGCTCTAACCACTGGAAGAGAAAATCCAGCAGGAACATAAATAGGGTGGCGAGCAGCACATACGGAACGATTACATCCATAGAAGCTGTACGCTTGAGTAAATAGACGCGATAGCCAATGCCGTGCAAAGCGGCAATGGTCTCGCCAGCAATGACATAGCCCCAGGCTGACTTGAAGTTCGAGCGCAGGGCACCAATCATTTTCGGTAAGATTTGGGGAAAGAGAATGCGCCATGCAATTTCACTTTCTGAAGCACCAAGAGTCTGGGCCTTGAATATCTGCTCGTGAGGAATTTCTTTGATGCGGGTGTGAGCCTCTAAAATTAAACCAGGCATTACACCAAGCACTATCAGAGCTGTTTTTGATTCTTCGCCCACGCCTAAGACAATTACCAGTACAGGTAAGAGCAGCAGTGGTGGCACCTTGTCGGCGAAGACAAAGAAGCGGTAAAGCAGAGCTTCAGCGATGGGAAAAGTGCCCATGTACAGCCCTACGATTACACCAAGAGAAACTATGGCTAGACCAATGCCAAAGCGTTGCATCGAGGCTACGGCATCTAGTACCAAACGCACTTCGTGATTGCGATCTGGCGTGGCCGAACGTAGCAGGCCGTCAAACATTTCGCCTGGTAGCGGCATTAGTTTAGAAGCAGCTACTTCGATGTCAGGAAAGTTGGTCTCCATATAGCGCAGATAGTGGGCGCCCCAGAGCCAGGCGGCGATTAGTAAGACAAATGGCAGCAGCCCAAGTATCCACTTGGTCCGCTGTGAAATTTTTGACTCGGAGCGAAAAACAGTTGCCATAGAAGTTCCATAGCTTTAGTTGAAAGAGGTCCACCCAGTGGGTTGGTTGTGACATTCGGGGCTTTAAAGGCAAAATAGAATTAGAGATAAAAAGTCGAGAGGCCTAGGCTGAACGATATTCAGCTTTGACCTCTCTTTTACCACTAGCTTTTAATTACATTGAAGCCTTAGCGTTTCAGCTTGCCGTCTTTTGCTTCTTGCATGAAGTCGACAGTGTAGTGAATCAAGGTGTTGTTTTTGTCACCTTGAACAGTACCGTCAGGGTAGTCAATGCCGACTGCGTCCACTGATGTGATTTTTTCATCCATCATGCCGCAGCTAAAGGTAACCTGGCGAACTTTAGCGTTTTTATCTTGCATGTCTTTTGATGCAGCAAAGGTAATGGCGGCATCGGGGGTGTAGAACATTGCTGTGGTTTTAAGCTGACCATTGAATTCAGTGGGCGACACTACAGACAATCTAGCCATGTCCGCCATAGCTTCGTTAGCTGCTTTACCGCGATTGGTCATAGTGGCAGTGACTTCATACCAGATGCCAGTCAGGGCACGACCAAAGTCAGGATTGGCTTTGATGGTTTTTGTGTCAACCACTAGTAAGTCTTGTACTTCACCAGGAATTTTACTGGAGTCGAAAACAGTCTTGATGCCGCGTGTGCTGGCCAGACCCATTGCCATCGGATTCCATGTCACCACTGCTTTTTGCGATTTGTCAGCAATGAAGTTTTGCTGAATGTCGCGGTCCGATGTATTAACGATGGCAACATCTGAGGCCGAAAGATTGACACTTTCTAGGGCACGGCAGGTCAGGTAGAGTGAAACTGATTTGTCTAGCAGATAGACATTTTGCCCTTTGACTTCGTTCAGCGCCAGGCCTCTGGTCAACATTTTGTCGTTGCCATTAGAGAAGTCGCCGACCACTATTACTGTGCTCTCTTTGCCAACTGTGGCTGAGGCAGTCAGTAAGTCAATGTTGGTAACTACCAACGCCTGAGCTTTACTGGCAATGTAAGTATCGATACTAGGGCCGTAATCCATTGGCTCTAATTTGATGTCCATACAATAGGCATCGCCCCATTTTTTCAACAGGCCTTGCTCTTGAGCGTAATACCAAGGCATCCAACCTGTGTAGATTGATACGGCCAGCGTAAATTGCTTGCGCTCTGTGCATTGTTTAGGTGCAGCTTGAGTTTCATCGGCGCTGGCGGCAGTAGTAAAAGCCATAGCTGAAAGGGCTAACAGAGCAGAGACGGTCAGAGCCAATTTGTTTTTTACGTTGCTTTTCATTTGTGATTCCTGAGTGGATGTTGTCGAGGTTACGGCTGGAGCTCGCCCCAGCCGTTGGTGCAAATTGCTGTGTTCTAATTGCGTGAGGCTAATTAGATTTTTGGGCGTTCTTCTGTCACCACTTGGGTGGTGCCAGTAGCGCTTGCTTTTTCGGCTTGTTTGGCTTGTACCAGAGCAGCGAAGTCTTGATCAGCACTTTCACCTTCTGCTGCTTTGAGATATTCGTCATGCTCTAGCGCTTTGTCTTGGCCAGCTAATTTGCCTACCACTTTTGCTTTTGCAGCCAGTTCTTGGTCGGCTTTCAGCACTGCATCCAGCGGGCTTTCTTGGGCACGAGTAAGGATGCCATCCAGACGTTCTTGGGCTTTGATAAAGGCCTGGTTGCTGACATAGTTAGCAATCGAATCGGCTTTGTCAGCAGGCAGGCTGGCAATCCGCTCTTTCATTTTGGCTAACTGGCGTTCCAGATTTTTGAAGCTGGCTTGCTGTGCTTCAATTTCTGATTGCAGTGCTGCTTCTTGTTCTTCCAGCCGTTTTACTTTTGCTTGATATTCCTTGCCGGCATTTTGAGCCTTTTCCATTTTCTCAGCATCATTATCCTTTTGGGCTTGAGTGAAGACATTGACGGCACCGTCAAGAGCTTTCTGTGCTTCTTGACGTTGCTTTTTCATGGTTTCGAGGCGGCCGGTTTTTTGTTCTACAGCCAGTTCAGCCTCGCTTAAGGCCGAAAGAAACTCGTTGTAGTCGGTCACCAGACGATCGCGTTCGATGTCGAAGGCGGCGGCACGGCCTGCTGCGTCTTTGGTAAATACGGCGTCGCCGGCGTTCTGCACTTTTGCGCCTTGACGCAGGTTTTGAAAAGTAATGAAGCGCCAAATTGCTGCGAAAATGTTCATGATTTGTCCTAGGTTTGTGATTGATGGATTGGTTTTTAATGGAACAGAAGGCAATAGATTGCTAGTCAGCAGCTGCTATGTACTTCTGCATTTCTTCGTTAGCGGCAGCAGAGTTTTCGTCTTTGCCCCGCAGGTTTGCCTCGACCCGTTGAGCGGCTTCGAAGGCTGATACTAACTGTTTGGCAGCGTCGCCATCTTCGCTGAGAAAAGCGATGGGGTCTTCACTGCCGAGTTCCAGTAGGCCGAGATAAGTGGTTTGCAAAGCCGCTTCGATTTCATCCACAAGTGTGAGTAGCTCTTTCAGCTGTTTCTCTTTCTTGTGATAAAAATCTAGTTGCTTTTTGTGGGCCTCAATTTGACGATTTTGCATAGCTATATCGTCTTCATCGGTGAGCCCCTTCAGCTCTTCTTCTAAGGCCGCCATTTCTATCTGAAGATTTTTGATATCGACTGATTGCAGTGCTTTGAAAACTTCGTAGGCATGCTCCAGTACGCTGCAACCTTGCTCAAACGCGGCTTCGGCGCGAAAGCGAAAGCCATTTAATGAGGTGGCCCGCTTGCTTTTGGCAATGTAGGTCATTAACTCGTTGAAGATTTTGAGTAATTCTCGGCCTTCTTCGGCGCCACGATTGAAACCATCGCTTTCGCTGTTGCGGATGAAGTCTTGAAACGCGGTTATTTTGAAGCTACGCCGTTCTGCCATTAGTTTGGCATAGTGGGCATTTACTCTGTTTTCACCGTTGACAAAGTAGTTCCAGATATAGGCACTGGTACCGGTAAAGATGCCAGCAAAGAAGACTGCGACTGAGCCCATTGAAGCCGCAATGAGAAATGTCCAGAATAGTGCCACTAGAGAAACAGCAAAGGGAATAATGGTGGCACCATGGGTGAGGCATTCGATTTGTACTGTTCGGGCTACTTGGCCGCTATTGAAGTCGTCGAGACCGGGCTGCTTGCTAGGCGGGTCGGCGCGAACTGGGTTGGAAAAATTGAACATGTGATACTCCTGTTCGCTGCTGTCATAAGGACCCTTTGTCCTTGTATAGAATGAATTCCACACGGGGGAGGTTATAGCGATAGTCTCTTTCGTTCTGTCCTGGTCGCTTTGGTGGTGGTTCGGCTGAGCCGACACCGATGGCGCGGAAGCGGTTTTCTGATTGACCGTGGGTGCCAATCAAGCGCTGCACCACTGTTTCGGCTCGTTCTTTCGAGAGGGCGATGTTAGCGTCTTCATCGCTGCCTGGTCCGGTGTGACCTTTAACTACAACCCGATGGTCTGGATAGTTGCTGGTCAATAGTGCAGCAATTTGATCGATTTGATCTTTGCCGGCCTGGTCTAGCTCAGAGGTGCCTTGTTGAAACTTGATCTTTTCAACTTTCATCATGCCGATTTGTTCAAGCTTGTCCCATTCCTGATCTGACAGTTGACTGAATTCGTGCTTGACGGCGTTGATTTGACTGGGGTTGGCCATTTTATTCACCACTGCTTTCATGGCTGTGGTGTTGATGATGCTATAAGGATCACTGAGAGGGTCGCTCTTGAGTTTTCCTGTTTTGACTAACACCTGGGTAATTCTGGCTATTGAATTGGCCAGCCCGTCGGTGTTTTGTGCACCAATGGCGGTGCTAATACCAAGGTCTGTGCTGGCGTTTTGGTAAACGTCATGCCAATCAATTAGCTTGAGCATCGCTTCAACTTCGTCTTGGCTTAGACCAGTACTTACCTTCATGTCGCTAATCATGCGAGGACGATCATTGCTGTAGGCACGCATTGTCGAGAAGTAGGCATCCAGAAAAGTAATGACCTGGTCTGCTTTGTTGTTGACTAGGTCGCGTCTGAAGACAAAGACATCCATGATGTAGCCGCTAAATCCTTCTGAGCCCCAAATGCGTTTGAGACCAGGAACGTCGCGTAGAGCTTTTGAGACATCGGGCTCCCACATAACAAAGACATCGCCCTGGTGGTTCTTGGCCCGATCATAGGCAGCGGTTGAACCGTCAACTTCTTGACGCCAGGTATTGGAACGTTGCAGGTTGAAAAGGTCGAAGTCAACCATGGTCAGGTCAATGAGAAAGCTCGATGGGCTTTCTTTGCCGTAGACAATTTGTAGCGAGGCATCATTGAGGTCCGCCAGTTTACCCGTGGGTAACTTGTCGCTGAAACCAACAATGGCATCTGCTCCTTTGCTCTCCGCAACGGCGCCTACGATTACACCAGGATACTTATGGGTGAGGCCATGTTGCACGTAGCTATTGATTGGTAAAACAATAGCGTCACATTGACCGCTAGCAAACTTTTGCAGCCGAGCAGCATAGTCACCGTTATCAACGACAAATTGCACTCCTAGCCCGCGCCTGGCTGCTTGCAGTTTCAGCTCTGGTGAATCGACGAAGAAGTAACCTAAATAACCGTCGCCACACACTCTTATGGTACTTTCGACCTTCGCTTCACTGGCTTCAGTTTTGCCGGAACTTTCTTGCCACATCAACCAGAGTTTGAAGCCTCCCGCACAAAGAAAACCGACCACCACAATGAGCAGGGCGGCTATTACTGTTCGATTTTGATTCATATAAGGTTTGATTCTAAGTGATTTAAGGGCTACTTGCCTTCGGCTTCGCCAGGGAAGCTGGTGGGGTCGTAGAGTTCTAGTTCTGAGCCGGCTTCTGTCAGTGCTGACTTTAGTTGATCAGCGTTGACCGCATCTTTGTAGAAGCGTGAGTAGCGGCGCAGCTCATGTTTTTCGCCGATGCCAAAGCCGACGGTGTAGATGGCGAAGTTGTTCTTTTGTGCTGCTTTTACCCCTTCGGTC
>CALRJJ020000208.1:0-7880 GCA_943367505.1 Flavobacterium psychrophilum
CTATTTGTCGCAGTTGCGAGATGAGCTGAGCAGTATACACAAGCCAAGTTTCGTGGTGCAGCTGGGTGATTTGATTGAAGATTCATCTTCGCGGCAAGATGATTCATCCAACTATCAATTGGGCTTGAATTGCTTTGATGGTCTGCCTATGCCAGTTTTGAATGTGATAGGCAATCATGATCAAGTGCATTTGAGTGATACCGATCTCTGTCGACTTTCTCGCAATGAAAGACTTTACTACTCGCAAGACTTGGCTGGAATGCACTGTGTGGTGCTGTTCTCCTCATCGGTTGAGCATACCGATATTACGATTTCTGGCGAGCAGCGCCTCTGGTTGCAGAATGATCTTGCCTCTACCGATAAGCCAACGCTAGTTTTCTTGCACCATCCACTAGATGATCAAGACTTGCGCGGTAATGTCTGGTTTGAAAAATATCCGGATTATTGTTTCGTGCAAGAACGCCATCGGGTGCGCGATATTCTTGCTGCGTCTGGCAAAGTTTGTGCGGTATTCAATGGTCATGTGCATCGCAATAATCTTTCTACCATTGATGGCATTCATTACATAACAGTGCAGTCGCTAGTAGAAAAAGTTGGCGAACCAGAGCTTGCCAGTCGTGCTTTTGCCACTGCCGAGATTGAAGGTAGTCGCTTGTTATTGGAAGTGCATGGCGAGGATGCGGTGCAATACGACGTACCGTTGCGCTTGCCTTAGTCGTTCTATTGTTTGGCTGATGGCGGATGTCAAGAATTGAGGTAAAAAAAGTTAGTGAGAAGTGCAGGCATGCAGGTACTATTCCTTTTCGCTGGAACAGTAGCCTGCATGCCTTACTTAACTCACCTTCTTCTGAGGCCTAAGCCGCCACTGACGAACTTGCAGCATTAGCCTTTGTGGCAAACAGCAGCACACCTTGCTTGATTCGTTCGGTGCGCTCTCTTACTGTGGCGATTTGGTTCAGCACTGCTCCGCTTTCAATCTCCGCCTGTAAGTGGCCTAGTTGCTCTTGGAAGAGCTCAGGAGTTTTCTGGCAGAGGGCGAAGAGCGAGTCACCACTGCGCCAGTCTTCTTGCAGCGGCCCTTGCGGATCGAGGCTGGCTGGGGTCCAGTAGGTTTTCTCCAGTGACTCAACACTTACAGCTGAGGCAGTGCTCTGCAGCAGTTGCACCATGGTCTCTTGCGGCAAGAAACGTGACGCCAGCTTATTTGCCGCCTCGGCAAAATATTTGTAGTACCACATGCAACCAGCATCAGGCGACATCTGTTCTCTGCTGCAGGTGACGATGATGATGTGACCGCCCGGGGCAAGCACGCTCGTTGCACCATCAAGAACAGCCTGAGTAGCTCTTTGTAGCTCGTCTTCACTTTGGTGCGGCAGATGCTGCAAGACAAAGCTAAACAAGACCACGTCGAAACTGTTTGCTGCAAATGGCAGTGAGCGAATGTCGGCGCAAACCAACTGTGCATCAGTGCCAAGCTTCTCGCGGGTTTTGTCCAGGCCAGTTCTTGATGCATCGACGCCGGTGAGCAAATCGAAACCAGCTTGTTTCAAGGCCTGCAGATGCACGCCGGTGCCACAGCCAGCATCGAGAATGCGCGGTTGCCTGGTGTCATGGGGAAACTGTGCGCGCAAGAAGCGGATGATTTGTTCGCTGCCCACTGCCATGCGCGTTTTGTCGTAGTCACTGTGGGTCTTTTCGTATCGTTCGTAGCTGCTACCTGTGGATGCGCTTGTAGTCATGAGGGTTCCTCTTTTCGATATTTGCAGGCATGAGAAAAGACACTTGAAACTTTCACGCATCAGGAAGCGAGAAAAATTGCAAGAGTAGCTGGGGGAGATGATTTAAAAGTTTATTTGTATTTTTTGTCAGAGTAAGAGCAAAAGATACGCGCAGTATCTTCGACGTCGTGTCTGAGCTTCAAGCACTTGCGGCTGAAGAGTGATTAATCCTCTCCCTGATTGGCTTTAGGCAGTTGTGATTGAGTTCATATTGGGAAAAATTGCGTGCGCTATCTAGCGCTATGCCGAGATAGCGAGAAAAGCTGAGTCAATGCGGCTTGTCATGGGGCGGGCTTGACGGGCTGCTTTTATTGTTTTGAGAGAGACTTTTATTTCTGGCGGAATCTTTTATTTCTGGCGGAGCCAGGCTCTCCAGTGGGGGTAGGTGGCGAAAATGAGGCTGCCAGCGCATAGGGGCCATGAGCCGGTCATCATAAACGTGGCAATCCAGAGAATTTCTTTGGTGACGAACAGTCGGCTAGACCAGTGATAATTTTGCACAGTGGCCACCGGCATTTTGTCCTGCGACTCTTGCATGTCGAAGGAAAGTTGCCCGTGGAGGAAGGTTATGAAAACAGCTGCGGCACCAAGCCAGTCGGTTGTTTTGCAGCCACTTAAATAGGCGATGGTTGAAAGTAGAACCAGTACTAGCATGGCTTCATTAATTGCCGCCCAGGCAATTGGCTTTGAGCTAGCTGTGTTTAAGCTCGCCTCTGTTTCAAGAGGGCTCATTGCAGTCAATGCTGGCGGCGCCGGTAAGGCTGTTAGGGATGTGAAGGTGCTAGTCGGCATGACTAATTTCTACCCAGTCGACTACTTGCTGAAACCGATCAAGCTTTTGGTTTTTGCCCATAATTTGCCACACTTGTTTAGTAAAGTAATTGTGTTCCTCCAAAGAACAACTGGACACTGCAGTCCACCTGGTAAATCTTCGTGCACCAGTGATGGTGCGCGAAACCTTTTAAATAATCTCCCCCCGGTTATTTGCAATATGGCGCATCAAGGCTAAAAGCTAAGGTGCGCTTTATTGTATTTAGCAGCCTAGTCGCTCAGCAAGCTTTTGGATTTTCTTTGTTGTAGTTTCTTCTGGTAAATTGGAAAAAGCAATTAGAAATTCACTTCTCTCTGCTGCACCGACGTAATAGGGCGCTGTGCTGACGAGGGGAACCCCTGCTTCTGTCGCGTAGTTCAAAATGTCATCAGTACACCAGTCTGGCCTGAACTTAACAGTTAGGTGTAAACCGGCAGTCTTTGGCGAAATAGTAATGTTTTCGCGAAATGCAGTAGTGAGTGAATACAGCAGTGTTTGTCTGCGTTTTTGATAGATCTTTTGTGTGCGACGAATTTGGGCGTCGAGGTGCCCTTCGTTGATGAAATCGGTCAAAGCGTAATATTCAAGAGCCGGAACTTGGCGCTCGTTTAAAAGCTTGGCGCGAGTAAAAACTGGTATTAATTGTGGCGGCACAATGGCTACCGCTAAAGTGATCAAAGGGAAAAGTACTTTGAACAGTGAATAGAGGTAGACCACTGACGGCTCATCGGTCATCCCTTGAAGGCTTGGCAAAGTCGGGCCGCCATAGGTATAGTCAGTGTCCCAAGCGTCTTCGACCACCATGCAATTATTTTGCTTAGCCCACTTCAGCAGTGCCAATCGGCGTTCAAGCGACATCTGGATGCCAGTTGGATCATGGCAGGTCGGAGTGGTGTGGATGAGTTTGCACTGGCTAGGAAGGCTCTCCAGTAAGTCTACCTTCAGGCCTTGCTCGTCGACTGGGATTGGTTGTATTCGTGCTCCGTGGGCCAATAGCTTTTCTCTAACCCCAACATAGCCGGGATTTTCGACGACAACTTTATCTTCGACATCAACTAAAACGCTGACAATATGATCAATAGCTTGCTGTGAGCCCGTGAAGATGATTATCTGATCTGGATGGCAGCGCACAGCTTTTGTGCGCTTCAAGTAATTGCAGAATGCTTCGCGTAATGGCCGATAGCCGAAAGTCTCGGTGACATAGGGAAATTTATGGCTTTCCCCCGGTCGGCAATAGCGCAAAAGCAGTTCTCGCCACTTTTGCACTGGCAGCAGATCTTGTGGAGCGCAGCCGTAGTTCAAGTTGGGCAGATCGGCTGAAGTGTAGCCCTGAATTTCGACACCTAATAGGCGTTGACCATACTGCGACAAGCGTGGGCTATCGGTCGTGCTTGCGCTTTCTTTTTTCTCGGGAAGTGACTGCAAATCTAAGACAGATTCCTTGGAGCTGCGTTCAACTACCTTTGTGCCTGTTCCAGTTTTGCCTTCAAGATAGCCTCTGTTGAGCAGGTCTTCGTAAGCTCGTACAACAGTGCCACGTGCCAGATCTAGTTGGGTAGACATCTCGCGGGTTGAAGGTAAGTGGTCGCCAGGTTTTAGTCGGCCAGAACTTATAGCTTTTTCTAGCGCTTCAGCGAGTTGTTGATACATTGGACGCTTATCTTTGGGATCAAATTCAATGGGAAAATTCATTTGTCTTGATGCTTTTTCGCTGATAGTGCTTGTCCCAACTATTGGGAAGTTTAGCAGACGAGTTTCATAGCAGTGGACCAATGTCAGCGTATGCGCTTGGTCCATTGACAACCGCGATGGGTAAATCTTCTATGGAGTGACCATATTTTTATGGTAAATGATGGTTTCGCCAGAGTTAATTCATTAGTGTAAGTGTATCTATTTCCCCCACTTAGACTTTTGAAGATTAACTCAAAACAAGGCCGCAAAATCAGAATGATCAGTTGGTAGTAACAGTTTTGCGCTGTCGAGAGTTCTGCTATTTCCTTGGATCTTTTTTTGTACCTTTGGGTGCCTCCTTCGCTGGCTGAACTTGTGGTCTCCGACTGCCCTAGCCTCCATTGCTTATCGAGGCCCGCTGGTCTGATCTGCAGCGTTTAGCCACACCTCAACCAACTGAGTATGCCTGGCTTTTCCCCTAACCGGGTGGGCTCCACTGAAGCAAGTCCGAGTTTTGGGCCGAGTGGTTTCCTAGCCCTGGCTTCCAATATTTTTTTGAAAAGGAAAATCGTTGAATAAGTTTGATTTTAGTGCCACTCAGCCTTCTCCGGCTCCCTATATCCGCGAATTTGTTATCGCCGGCAACGGTGATTACCAAGGACTGCAGGCGCAAATTGAGGCAATCCGAGGGGCCTGGGTCGGTGACATGGTCGATGGCAAAGCAGTGGTGGCATATGCTCTTAGAAGTGAGACTGAGGAGCTGTTAGCCTCTGTCGTAGCGGCCGCCATCGGCAGCGGCTATGTGATTGCGCGAACCCGTTTGCGGGCGCTTGATGAGCAAAATTACCTGGTGCAAGATTCTCTAACTCGCCCACTGATGCTCAAGGAGCGAGGCTTCCAGGTGCAAGTTCCGAGCGGCAAAGGCGTTAAAGACTGGCAAGATTTTGTTCAGTTCCTGGTAATGCGCAATTTCCAGCATTTGTTTCGTGGCCCTGTCGGGGTGCGACTCCAGAGCAGCATTTTTAAGCCCATAAGTGAGCGGGTTGCTGTTGAAGCGGGCTCTGTCGTTTTCGCTGAAAGCGGCTCCAGGGAGCAGGCCAGGGCTGGTAGTCCAGTTTGTGCTCGAGGCGGTTCAACCGTCTATGCCTGGACAGACTCGCTAGTCATCGCTGAATGTGCTTCTACTGTTTTCGCCTACAGCGGTTCCAATGTCTACGCCGATATAGGGGCCGTCGTTCATGCTGAAGTTCGCTCAATGGTGACAGCCCGAAGTGGTGCAACTGTTTATGCGGCCGGCGGCTCATACGTGATAGCTTGCAGTGGTTCGACTGTTCATGCTGGCAGTAACTCAAATGTTATTGCCTACCCAGGCTCGACCGTGATCGCTCTTATGGGCTCCAATGTCAGTTATTTACCCTGAGAGTTTGAAACTGATTGTGGTTCAGTGTTGCACCATTTTCGGCACTAGATGTACCTTGCACTACAGTCAGGGTTTCTGATAGTCGCCTTCGACTGTTTCTTCTCTCTGCTCGTGGTTAGTAGTGACACTGCTACGCAGTTATTTCATTTTTGACAGCAGCGCCATTTTTAGAAGCACGAGATCATCAGGCTATCTTGGTCGAGCCCGAGGAGGCTCACTAAATACTGAAAGAACATCATGAACACCAGCAATGGAAAGACCGTTGAACAACTCGAGCGCGCTGTGCTCGAAGCTGCAGCTGTGCTTGCCAATGAACAGGTGGAGGAAGTCAGGTATGCTCGCCACCTGGCGTCTGCGGAGTTGAAGTTGGAGCAGGCACGGGCAGGGCAAGCCGAAGCTGAGTTTGCACTTTCGTGTGCTGCATTGCAATTGGAATCCGCCAAACACCAGACACTCGTCTGCAGGCGAGCCAGGCTCAGCAATTTGAGCACGGCGCCTCGCCCCGAGTATCTGGCATTGATGGAGGCTCGCAAGCAGCTCCTCTCGCTCCCCGTGTTTACTGAGGCCGACACCGTCCTCAAGATTGCTCGAGACTACGGGGTGAAGACTACGGCTTATTGGGATTGCCATTCGGTGCAAAGTCAGCTGGACGATAATTTGAAGGCTGCTCTGGAAGCTGAGCGTCTTGCCACTGAGGCGCACGCTGAGGCCGTGAGAAATCTCGCACCGTTCAGTGCTGCGGTGGCTGTGGCGAAGCAAGAAGTGCGCAAAGCTTGGGCTATTACGCCCAAAGTTTTGCCCGGCTTTGGCGCCCAAGAGGCCTTGACCTTCGCCGTTGCTGAGCTGACTGGAACTGATTCTCAGCGAGTGGCATTGAGCTTCTTCTACACCAAAGACCTGAACATTGTTTTGCCTGAAGATGTCGGTCGGTAATCTTGCTCTGAGCCGAGCTCGATTTGATTGAGACGAACAATGGAGAGCGGATGGCCTTTGGCCGATGCTTTCCATTGCTTCGTTTTGGTCTTTTCTTGCTTACTACTGAGTCCGTTTTTTCTTTTCGATTTAGATATTAAACCGGTCTACTTTTAGTGTTTAGAAATAAACACTAAAAAAAAGAGCCAAAGAAAATGGCGATGGTGTTGGCCTGTAGCAAGAGCCCCTCCGCGGCAGCTGGCGCTGCGCCGCAAGTCTTGCAGTTGTCGTAATGGCTCATTTATTTACTCGCAACTCTATTCTAAGTCTCGCATCAACTTGCATGAGCCTAAATTCTCTCTGGTATGAGCGCTAAGGTGAATGTTTTGCTTGTTACAGAGCTATTTATTGGGCTAAGAATAGTTATTCACTGTTTGTCTCTACCCCCGAGAATTTTAAATAACCCTCGTTATCCGCTCAATCACCACTGGTCATTCAACGCAATTGAAGTGCTTTGGGGTAGTCCGCCCTTAGTGAACAACCTTTCTATTTTCCAGTTTTTCGCTTCTCAGCATGCCGGATTGATTCTGCTGCAGTTAATAGTGAGGTCTCAACGAGACCTTGTCTTCATGAGCGTTGCAGAGCTTCATCCAAATACTGAAGTAGCTTCATTCATGCGTTTTCTTACCGATCTATATGATCGCCAGCGTTTAGTGATCGTCACCAGCAACTTTCCTCTGATTGAAGGCGGAATAATGGGAAGGGTTGCTTCCGTAGACAAAATCGGGCGAACTATTTCACGCGCAGCTTAGGTCATGAGCAGGGCTGGTGAATACAAATTGGAAGGTGAAGACTTTCGCCAAGAACTCCTCAGGCGGCGCCGCAGCGAGAAAAATGCTGGCGTGAGCCTGACCTTCTCAGGTAAGTAGGTTTTTGCGGTGAATTTCTTTCTTACCTAGTAGCTTGATACTTTCTTTTTCGCATCGTGCGGAGTGTTGCAAATGGATGAATGTGCACACAGCTGCCTTTGTTCTGGCTAGCTGGCGCATGTTTGTGTAATTAACACAATGGAGTAAAAAAACATGTTTGTTAGAATAGATGGTTCGCTGGTCGATGTCTGGAATGGCTCGGTACTTTACACTGAAAGTGGCATGATTGCTACTGCTTTGAGTGGTGCTACTGTTTTTGCTCGCAGTGGTGCCATGGTGATTGCTTGGAGCGGCTCGAAAGTGTATGGCGATAGTCGCTCGCAGGTGATTGCTGAGCGTGGCTCGAAAGTGACAGCACG
>CALRJJ020000209.1:0-7830 GCA_943367505.1 Flavobacterium psychrophilum
ATAAAACCAGTAGCATAATTGATGGAACCATTATCAAATTGAATAGCACCTAAGTAAAACTCAGATGGAAACTGAAAAGCGCCAGCGACCTTATATATAGTCGGTGCAGTGTTAGGCAGAGAAGTTTTCTCCATATAAGCCTCAACTTGATTGCGATAAGTTGACTCATACTCCCCCTCTACCCCCCAGTTGAACTTGCGGAAAAAAGCAATCTCGGACTCACTAGCGCCGATCTTTTTCATCAGGGCCGGCGGGGTAAGCCTAGATTGCTCCAGCTCGACGAAAGGATCCACTTGATCCTTGTTCACTTTTAGTTGAGGGGTTGGTTCCTTCCAGAAAGTGTTAGCCAGAACGCTTACCACCACTAGCGCAATCACAAGCGCACCACCAAGGAGCAAGCGCGGATGGGCAAAGATGCCAGACTCACCAGGAAGATCGTCATCGAAATCTTCGTCATCATCAGCCAGATCGCCAGTGCCGTTGCTAAGAGACCTGTACCCAGCCCTATCTCTCGGCTGCAGTACACTGGTATCAAAGAGCGCTATATCAGGAACCGTAGTTCGCCTTATGCCTCGACTGGTTACACCTTTGCCTTGCATAACCCGCTCCAGGTCATGCTTTAACTGAGCCATTGACTGATACCGTTCAGAAACATTTTTATGCAATGTTTTCTCAATGACAGCTTCTAGTCCTTCAGGAAATTCTTCAGCAGGAAATTCTTCAGCAGGAAATTCTTCGCGAGAAAGCACTCGGCTGCGCTTGCTCGCTAAAGTAGGAGCTGGATCATTTTGGTGCATCATGAAAGTATGAAAGGCATTACCACCCTTAAACGGCGGCTGACCGGTTAGAGCTTCGAACAATGTGCAACCAAACGAATAGATGTCTGAGCGCTCATCCACCCGCTCTCCACGACACTGTTCCGGACTCATATAAAATGGTGTACCAATTATTACACCGGTGGCTGTCTGACTTTGAGTGTTATGGCCACTTTGATTCACTCTAGCAATGCCAAAGTCAACGATCTTGATTTGAGCAACACGCTCAGACTGGTCACGCACAAGCATCAAATTGGAAGGCTTAATGTCGCGATGGATCACACCTTGAGCATGAGCCGATTGCAAGGCATCGGCCACGCGAATGAAATATTCCAAGGCTTGATTGACTGCTAGCGGACCCGATTTTTTGATCAAATCGTCAAGGTTCTCACCCGAGAGTAAATCCATGACGTAATAGGGAGTATTGTCGTCAAGACCATGGTGCACACCCATGTTATGAATGCCGACGATGCCAGGATGATTGAGCTTGGCCAAGGCCTTTGCTTCAACTTGAAAACGATTCCAAGCCTCTTTGCTCAATTCATTCGCCATCAAAAGCTTGAGAGCATAGTTTTTTTGCAAGACCAAATGGGTGCAAGAAAAGACTACGCCCATGGCGCCCTGACCAATCTCTTCAATCAACTGATAAGTTTGATCGACTATCAGGCCAGGTCGAAAAACAGTTACAGTTTTTCCTTTGGAGCCGATCGAAAATATCGTCTTATCGGCGTCACTGGCGGTGTCAAATTGTTCACTTGGGGGGAACACGAAATACCTGGTTAAATCAGCGCCTTAATTCTATCAGGCCGCTGTGGCAAATTTTGGGCGTCTCCCCGCCCCGCGGCACACCATGGCTCTCCGAAAACCTTGGCTACCCAACAAGATAGACAGCAGTCACTCTGTAGGGACCTGGTTCGCAAGCATGAAAATCGCCAGTCTCAAGAGCAGCCTTAGCGTCTTCAAGTGATTTGAATAGACAGTGCTCATTAACATCGAAACTTTGACTGAGGTCGGTACAGGCAAGCAAAGAGCACTCAGGAGCGTTACCTGTGACATACTCGACCACATCGTAACCCTTCAAGGTTTTGCTCTCAGGGATGACCACATTTGTGGCGAAATCAGGACAGACTTTAAATGGACTCCAGATTGGCTCATCGGTTTCCTGGTCAAAATCAAATTCTAGTTCGTAAGCTTCATAATAGAAAAGTGTCATCTGAGATAGGTCTAGCTGATGTTCAACAGCAATTTCTTGCAGCTCTTCAGGTGTATTGAACAACCAATAGCCATTGTGCTTCCAAAGGGTTATGTAATCGTAGAAGTCATGGGTGCAATTGCCTGGACAATCTCCAAGTGTATAGACACTTTCAATCTGTTTTGCCAGCTGCGGATTTTGATTCGGCAACAGAACTTTGTACATGTAACCGATGGGAATCATAGAGTAAACAAGCCCTTTTTGCGTTAGCAGACTTAATTCGCCAAAAGAGCTTGGGAACCCTTGCCTTACCACCATCATATAGCCTTTGAGACACTCAGTTAGAACGAAGTAGCAAACCGAAAAGAGGTAAACACCAATGCGCGACGATTGATTCAAAAAAAAGTCAAAACAAGTTTGAGCACCAGCAATGGTGCAGCCAGGCAAGAGCAACCTATTCAACAATAGACCAGTCGTCTACAACTCCCTCAAAAAAAAGCATTTATTAGACTCTCAGAGTTAAAGCTTCACTTCTGTCTAACATTCGAAGCGGAGTGGCACCTAGTAAATAACTGGTTTACTCTTGTCTTTAGAAGAAAACCCTTTCCTCAAACCAACCAGCAATAAACACCGAAGCTTGCGGAGGCCGCAGTTTGCAATTGTCCAGACAGTCTTATAGAAAATCACTCATTGCCCCACTGTCTCTGACCATACTACTTGGCTATGTCTCCTTGACTCAAGCACCGACGGCCCATGCCGAGACCTATATGATGGCTGGCAAGGCCATTAGCAAAGACGAATACACCGCTGCCAACTTAGTCAAAGAATGTCTTACCAACCTCGACGCTGGCAAGCTCGACATCGCCTTAAGCAAAGCCGAACAAGCCAAAGCAGCAGCGCCAAACTTCTACTATGTGCTGGGCGCCTTAGGCATTTGCTATGCCCGCCTGGGCCGCTCCGATGAAGCAATTGCTAACCTGCGCCAGGCGCTAGCCCTACAACCAAATCAGCCCGATATGCTCTGGAGCCTCGGAGCGACACTGCAATCTGCAGGCAAGACCCAAGAAGCCCTAGTGGTATTGAAACAGTTTCTGGTCAAATATCCCCAAAACCCACGAGCACCACAAGGCAAGGCCCTAGTCAGTTTGCTCGAAAACCAAATGCGCATGAACAACAAAATTACTGTTCATAGCGACGAAGATTATTTTGCCGAGGCCATCGGACTGAAAACCATGCGTTGGGCCGACAAAGATATTCCTATCAAAATTTTTATAGCCAGCGGCGAGGGTGTTCCTGGCTATCAACAAGCTTTTGGCAAAGTTCTGCAAGAAGCGCTGGCAGCCTGGGAAGAAGCCAGTGAAGGCAAAATAAAGTTCGAACAGGTAACTTCACCTAACCTGGCCTCAATCACATTTAAGTGGTCAGACAACCCCAACGACGTCTCTAACCCCGCGGAAGGTGGTGAGGCGAAGTTGATTCCCTATGGCAATGCCTTGCGCTCGGTGCGCCTTGTTGTGCTAACAACGAAACGTTTGCCAGGCATGGTTCTCAATGATCAGGTAATCAAATTTATTTGCATCCACGAACTTGGTCACGCCTTAGGCATAGCCGGACACAGCCAATCACCAAGCGATATTATGTTCAGCAGTTTGCCTCTCAATTTTGAACAGCTGAAACTCAGTGCCCGCGACGGAAAAACTCTGCGCAAACTATATTCAACAGAGATTACCGCAGCACCAGACGACAGCCCAACAGCAAAAGAACTGGTATCAATGTCTGACGTAGCAACGGCCAACGAAGTCGTTTCAATCAACAACAAAGCCACAGCTGCGATGACTGCTAAAGACTATAGTAAGGCCGTGGAAATTTTAAAGGCCGGGTATGCTAAACACCCCGAGTCTGGTGCCCTAAAACGCAACCTCGCAGCCGCGCTAAACAATACCGGGTTGACAGCTCTCAATGCTCAACAGTACGACAAAGCTTTAGATATTTTCCAACAAGCGCTGACCTTAAATCCAGACAGCAAACCAGCCCGTGGCAATATCGCTATCGTGCACTATAACTCTGGTCTAAGCGCCCTTAAAGTAGCAAAATTGACTGAAGCGGAAAGCTCTTTGAAGCTTGCCCTGCAAGAGTTTGAGGCCAGCGGTAATCAAACTCTACTGACCAAAGCAGCCAATAACTATGCTGTTGTTTTGAAGAAATTGGGCAAGGATGACGAAGCTAAAGCCATTCAAGAGAAATACAGTGTCGCTGGAATTTAGCCATAGGCAACAGTCAGCAAACTGAAACATAGTGAAAGTGGTGCCAACGCGAACTAGCCGCGGTGGCTTTCTTTGTGGAGCGAGTTGTCGCTCTGGCCCTTACACGAAACCGATAGCGCGATAGGGTCGGTCACTCTTTTTCGTCGGCCAAACGCTATAACGGCTTCCAGTCGAATGGCTCACAGCCCAGCCCCGGGGAGCAAGAATTTTCTCCACCTCAGAGAAGACGCTGTAGTCGACCTCCGCTGGCAAAGTCACCGTAATGTAAGTGCTTGTTGAAGTTTCAGCTTCCAATAGGAGGCGATAACCATCAACCAACTGCTTGGCGACAACGAGGGCCTTGGCCTTCCGGGGAGCAATGACGTTGCGCTCGATCAGCTCGGCAACAGAATCACTCTCCGCGATGGGGTGTAGGTCCACAGGGGTAAACATGCAGCTGCGGCTGCTATTGAGCGGGCCGACAAAGGCCGTGCCATTGCCATGATTGCTGGCAGTCCAGCCGCGGTGCTTCAAGACCTCCTCGCAAAGGCGCATGACAGTGTAATCGGCAACCAACGGATTGGCAATCACGCAATAGACATCCGTAAGCTCACCACCTTCAAGCCGACGGCGATACTCGCTGACCAGCTCGCGCGAGAGCTGCAGCGCGTCGCGCTTCTGGCGATCGAAAATGTGCGTCTTGAGCTCGCCAGTGAGTTCATCCGAGGCCGGCACGTAATAGTCAGAGCCGACAGTAGCAGCGAGTTTTGCTTCAGCCGAAAGAGCCGAACGGCTTGAAGAGGAAGAGGAAGACTCGTCTCCCTCAGGAATCGGGCGCGGGTGCTGCCGGAGTGGGCGGCGCGGTGCCCTAACGCTCAGCACAACGGCGGTAAGAATGACGATGGCGAGGGCAAAGACAAAGATTTGGCCCAAGCCAACAAGGGCAAAGCTTTCTTCGATGGCAGTTCCAGAAACGTGATCCATCACGAATTTTCCTAACTTGCACGAGCATCTATGCCTTTACTAAGGCTATAGATGCTCGTGCCTTTCATTTTGCTGCGCAAACGCATGGAATGCACAGCGGCGAATTTATTGTCAGTCGCTCCAATTGAGAACAACCGTACCGTCAAGCCTGAGAGCAACAACCGATTGCCAGAGCGACTTGTCCTGGGCAAGGGCGTTGCTCTCAAGCGATTTGCGACCAGCTGAGCGCGACAGTGTCAGGTGAAAAACGCTGCCGTCAGGCCGCGTCGTCGCACCATTGACAGACACTATCAAAGCCTCAAGGCTGCTATCGCAAACGTAGGCGACCACTTCCACCGGCACTGAAGCAGGAAGAATGGTATCGGCAGGCACACCGAAGGCGAAGGTGACATGGTCTGCTCTGACCTCTTCGAACTTGGGAGGAAAGCTATTCAGAACAGCTTGCCGGCTTGCCGCAGTGAGATTGAATGCAATATAGCCTTGAGACATTTGCTGGTTCCTCGGAAGCCGTGAATTACAGCTGTGGCTAGCAGATGTGAATTTTAGTATTCACTCTCAGCCGCTTCACCAGGCTGTTATTCCCGGCGACTGCGCCGCTTAACGAGGTTGTTCGACACCGCATTGACCGAGTAGCCCTCGTGCACTTCCTTCATGCGCATCATGTCGACCTTGGTGGCCACTCGCATGCCATGATATTCCTTGGGAAGCGGATGGGCTTCCTGGCAGTCGAAATGCGGGTCGACGTTGACCTCGATGTAGATGGGCTTGCCGGGCTTCTCGCGCAGGCGCGCGCCGAGAATGCCAGCTTCGATGTCGATGTGTTCGACCACGAAGTCTTTGATGACTTGCTCAAGGTGAGCGCGGCCAGCGGCGGTGGACTCGCTGTTGTTGCCTTCGGTCTTGTTTTCGCTCATGTTATTCCCTTTCGGAGGGTTGGCTGTGCTTGTCTGGGTCGGGGATTGCTGTGTGTGATGGTGCTCGTGTAAGCGTCAGTTGTGCTCCTCCCTGAGCAACTTGGCCTCATAGGCGCGCCGCATATCGAGCAGCTCACCGCTGGTGGCGACGAAAGACTCGCCAGTGATGGCGCAATAGCGAGAGCCATCCTCGAAGACGATAGCCGGATGATCCTTGCAAGAGGGGCAGGGATCCTGACGACCGACGCTTTTCGCTTGACCGTAGATTTTGTCTGCGGGTTGCAGTGGCATAGACTTAGTTCCTTTCAAAAAACTCCAAAACTATTTTCGGAGCATGCAGTCTCTTCTCTTCATCCAGTCTCGAACTTACATTTTTCGGTACACCAAACTACGCTCAAGCTGCACACAACGCTAACTGAGACCTGCTGCCAAACTGGTTCTAGTTCTCACAAGTGTTCTAGTTCTCACAACCAGAGTTGCGAAAATAAAGTGAGATTGGCACGCAGCTAGTAGATTGGAATGGAGTAGAGCTTGTTAGTACCGAAGAACTGAAAGAGAAGAGAAGATCTGTAACTTAGCCAAAGAGAGTAGTAACAAACAATAGTGCTTATTGATTCTTAGAAATATACACAAAACGCTACAGAGCCAAAGCCTTGCCTGCGCTAACTTTATCTGGTCTGCCATCATTAAGCGGCTGAGCCATACCAATGTAAAACTGAGCGCTCAAAACCCTCAAATAGCGCTGAACGAAACACATCCCCAAAGCCGCAGAAGCAACAGCAGTAGCCACTTGGCATCACGCTTACCGATCGCCGCTAGCCCTCCCGGTGCGAGCATATTTGTAATCAATCCGTAAACTAATCGCCAGCTGGCTCTCGCTATTTTCCAGCTGTCGCCGCAAGCTCTAGCTCAGCAGCAGAAACCTTAGACGGTTCTAGTCTTGGCTTAACTTGTGCCATTTGCACGCCAAGCATGACTAAGATGAAGCCTAAAATTTGCGGCCACGCCAATGATTCCTTAAGCACAAATGCAGCGATGATAACAATCATTGGTCGTTGAATCAGATTGATCACAGACATGCGTGTCGCACCTAATTCTTTGATGGCGGCAATAAACGCTAAGTTAGCCAGGGCGGCAGCTACACCCATCCAAGCCGCAAACGGCAAGATCGTTGGATTAATCTGACTGATAGAACCAAACCAGGGCAGCAAACAAAATGAGACTAGGGCATTAATGACAAAAATATTGAGCGAAACCAGTCGTGGGTCTGCCTTTTTCAATATAGACTCGATCTTGATACGATAAGTTGTTGAACTTAATACTGCAGCAAGGGCGAAGACCACTCCTCCGATATTAAGCACTGTGCTAGCAACAGGCACCTGCAACGAAAGGAAAACCCCAGCCAGTGCTGCTCCAAGCCCGAACCAGAATAGTTTGCCTCGGCTATCATGACGACGAAAACAATTAACCAACGCCACCACCACCGGTGTCGAGGTGATAATGGTAATTAATTCCACAGCGGTCAATTTCGTCAGAGCAAAAATACAAAGTGCATTAGTAGCGAAAAGCAAGAGGCTAACTAGAAGTAGTGAAGCAAAACTGACATTGGTTGGACGTTTCCAGCCGCGCACCAGAAGCAGCATAACTAGTGCTGCCACCAAATTTTTCAGAACCAGAAGCTG
>CALRJJ020000210.1:0-7820 GCA_943367505.1 Flavobacterium psychrophilum
GTACCAGGCGATGCCGGCCTGAGCGACTATGTCGTCGGGGTTGTCGGTTTCAATGCGCAGTTGATGTTTGCCGTCTCTGAGCGCCAGCCACTGTAAGTGGGCCTCTCTTGTTGCAGCCATTTGAAGCGGACCAGATAAAGGGGTTTTCCAGTAGCAGCGACCGGTAGCGACGATCATTTCAAGTAATAGTTTGCCTAGTTCTTTGATGGCCGGGAAATTGTGCGCAGCGCTGAAATTTTCAGCATTGCCAGTCATCAACAATTGGCCGATATTGGCGTCGGCATCGGCCCCGGCGTTGTCGATGAGATAACTGTGAGCTTTGTAGGCGAGCTTCTCTAGGCTGACAGGGCTTGTATTTCCCCAGGAGTCGTTTTCTAACAATTCAACCATTCTCGTGCGAACGGTTAAGGTGTTATCGGATGCCGCATCAAGCAGATAGATTACTTTTACCCTTATCTTAGACGGTGCATCCGAATTGTTTGCATTTGCATGTTTATGCTTATTTTCTCCCGCAGCGCTTTGTAAATCACCAAGCCAAGTTTCAAAGCTCTTGCTAATCGTTTGTTTTTGTTCGCTGCCTTGAGCTTCTGAACCGATAGCATCATCAGCTTCTCTTTCCCCAGCAGTATCGGTAGTTCTAATAAGGTGCAAGACCAGGGCGGCAGAGTGTTTGCACAGGCCACCCATGGGGCAGCTGCAGTGGGCCTCAAACAGGTCGGCTGTTGAGTCGTTTAGTGCTACTGCTACTTCGTAAGGGTCTGATTGAGTGCCTTTAACTTGACCGAAGATTTTTTGCTGGGCACTATCAAAGGTAGCCGCGCGCACCGCCCCCTGCCTCTGATAGGCACTGCCGCGATTGGCATAAGTTCGGCCAAAAAAAGCGTAGACATCTTTCTCTGTAACCATGTCTCTAATACTCTTTGTCACTTTACTTCTTGAATACCCAATATAAGCGATGGTAGCCCGCGGCACAAGAATTGAAAATAGACGGTCAATTTTCATGCAACTATCGCTAATCTCAGGCCCTTAGCGTGTTATAAACAATGAGCAATATAATTTTGAACTTTTTCCGCGTCAAAATCGAATTGCTAAATGCAGGGTTGGCAGTCCGTATTGCTAGAGGATATATCGATTGAAGGGCGTGACACAGGAAGTCATTGCTGAAGTAAGGATGCGAGCAAGCATTCTTGAAGTTATTTCTGAAACCGTAGTGCTTAAGCGCGCCGGCAAGGAATATAGAGGGCTGTGCCCATTTCACAATGAGAAAAGCCCATCATTCAACGTGAATCCGGACAAGGGAATTTTTAAGTGCTTTGGTTGCAATGAAGGCGGCGATGTCTTTGCTTTCGTGCAAAAACAGAAAGGCCTTGATTTTATTGAAACTGTGCGCGAGCTCGCCCGAAAATATGGTGTCAAGCTTGTCGAGACTGAGGTCGAGCGAAAAGAATATGATCGCCGCTCGCAGATTCTTATGCTTTATCAACAAGCTAGTGAATACTACATTCGCTTGTTGAAAGATCCGCAAGAAGGGGCTGTGCCGCGCAAGTACTTGGCTGACCGTGGACTTAGTGATGAGACCATTGAGAAGTTCAAGCTTGGCTATGCTCCTGATGCTTGGGATGGCTTGCTCAACTATTTGAGTCTTAATGCTGGCGCTTCTGCTAGTACTTTAGAAGAAGCTGGTCTCGTGAAAAAACGGGCTGAGAGCAGTGGACACTATGATCTATTTCGCAACCGCCTAATGATACCTATTTGCGATAGCGAAGGTCGTGTCATCGCATTTGGTGGCAGGACCCTGGGTGAAGATCAAATCAAATATTTGAATTCACCAGAATCGCCCATCTATACTAAGGGTTTGAATCTGTTTGGCTTTAATCTAGCGAAAGAGTCTATTAAAGAGCGCGATGCTGTGATTGTGGTCGAAGGCTATTTCGATGCCATTACGCCACACCAGTATGGCTTTACTAATGTAGTGGCTACATTGGGCACGGCTTTGACTGAGCAGCAGGCCAAGCTTTTAGTGCGCTACACCGACAGTAAGCGTGTCTATCTTTCTTTCGATGCTGATGCTGCTGGTGCTCGCGCCATTGAGCGCGGCGGGGAAACTCTCAATCAGATTGCTGAGGGTATTGGTATTGACTTAAAAGTCTTGAAAATTCCTGGCGGCAAAGATCCCGATGAATGTCTAAGATCTGGTGCGGAAGGGGTCAAAGCTTTTGCTCAGGCGATTGAGAAAGCGGCCACTATGATCGACTATCGCCTCGAATCGGCTGTTTCGGCTATCGATTTTAGTTCACGCATGGGTCGCATCGACGCTTCTAAGGCCGTTGTTCCAATTCTTGCCTCGATTAAGAATGCTGTGGCAAGAGGTGAATATGTGCGGCAGTGGTCTCCACGACTTGGTCTACGCGAGGAAGAGATTCTAGCTGACGTCGGTGAATACCGGCGCAAGAATCGCCTTGACCAGCCTCAGGGTTATGGCCAGGGCGGATTTAATCAAGGTGGTTTTAATCAGGGTGGTGGCTTTAACCAAGGACAGGGCGGTGGCGGTCAGGGTGGCTTCAAAAAGCCCCCATTTAAGAAAGGCGATTGGAAGAAAAACAAAGAGAAGAAAGACATCGCCGATGAAGAAGGTTTGCCAATGCCTCCTGGAGCGCGTGGGCACGGAATTGCTCGAAGTGCTCCGGTGCAGGGGTCTTTAGACGCTGAGCGCAGTTTGTTGGCCCTTTATCTCACCTCTCGCGAAGACTACGATGTGGTTTTTGGCCGTCTTACTGAAGAAACACTGTTAAACGCTCCCCACCAGGAGATTAAAGAGGCTCTTGAGGGAATTGGCTCGAACTTCAATACTATGGAAGATTTACAAACCAAGTTGATGGATCGAGTAGCTCCGGTGCCTGTCACAGCTAGAGCATTGGTCGACATTATTTATAAGGCCGAGGATTTTAGAAAACAAAAACCTCCTGTTCAGGTTGTTTTAAAAGAATCCCGGGCAAGAATACTGACGGAGAGGCTTGACCTCTTGTCAGCTGCCGTTCGAAGGGAAATGACAAGTGCTGATGAAAATGGCAGCGACCAGAGTGCATTGCAGAGTAGAATGATGGAGTTGACACGACTGGAGCATGAACTGCCAAAATTAGAGTCTCTCGAGCAAATCGAGGAATTCAAGAGCAAGATTGATGCTTTCTCTCCTGACAACAGAATCTCCAGTCGAAGTTAGCTAGTTGAAGCAGAAAAACATAAGTAGTACCAGTGATGGAGACCCGCGTGAGTAAGGGCAAGGAAAAAGAAGACAGTTTCATTTCGAAACTAGACAAAATGGAAGAAGTTGGAAAAGAACGCGATCGTGCTGGCTTGGAAGACTTGCTTGTGCCCGATGGCAGCGACGCCGATGAAGAATTACCTCTTCCTGCTGGGGCTCAGAATCGCGGTGATTTCATGCTGGAAGGCTTCGACGATAAAGTCGAAGGCGATCCTGAAGAGTTTGTAGAAGAAGTTTCTAAAGGCCTTTCTTCCGATGACCCTGTGCGCATGTACCTGCGCGAGATCGGGCGTATTCCCCTGCTTACTGCCAGCGAAGAAATTGAGCTGGCTCGTAAAATTGAAATGGGTGGCTCTGAGGGTGCTATTGCAAAGCGCAAGCTAGTGCAAGCCAACCTCAGGCTGGTTGTTTCAATTGCCAAAAAATATGTGGGCCGGGGCATGCTCTTTCTTGATCTTATTCAAGAAGGCAATATGGGTCTTATTCGTGCTGCTGAAAAGTTCGACCACGAACGCGGTTATAAGTTTTCGACCTATGCTACCTGGTGGATTCGCCAAGCCATAACCAGAGCTATTGCTGACCAAGCTAGAACCATTCGTATACCTGTACACATGGTTGAGACTATCAACAAGCTCAAGAAAATTACTCGTCAGCTGGCCCAAGACAAAGGTCGCAAGCCTACTGAAGAAGAAATTGCTACTACCATGGAAATCAGCATCACTAAGCTACGTGAGATAGTCAAAGTCGCTCAAGAGCCGGTCTCTCTGGAAACTCCGATTGGTAAAGAAGAAGACAGCAAGCTCGGCGATTTCATTGAAGACAGAGAAGCTGAAACACCAGCTTCGTCAGTTACCCAAGAATTGTTGCGTGAAGACATTATTGAAGTAATGGCCGGTCTTTCTCCGCGCGAGCGGGATGTTTTGAGACTGCGTTTTGGTCTAGATGATGGCCGCCAGCGTACCCTAGAAGAAGTTGGGCAACTGTTTGGCGTGACTCGTGAGCGTATTCGTCAAATTGAAGCGAAGGCTCTGCGCAAGCTCCGCCACCCTAATCGCAGCCGCCGCTTGCGGGAATATATAGACTAATAGCGGGATTACATAGGCTAGTAATGATCCTCTTCAGAAAGCCACTCGAGTACTTCGGGTGGCCTTCTTATCTCTTCTACGATTTCGTACAAGCTTGAGGCGTCTTGGGCCGCAACGTTTTTCAGTGGCAGCAGCAGCACTGTCACGGTCAGAGCCTTGGAGCCCAATTCAAGGTGTACTTTGTCGCTTAGTTTTAGCTCGGTTGATGATTTGGCGGGGCGGTCGTTAACATAGACTCGACCTTGTTCACAGGCCATCTGGGCGATGGTGCGGCGTTTAATCAGCCTTGATACTTTTAACCATTTGTCTAAACGCATCCAGACCTCATCAAACCTCTTCAAAGCTTTTCTTTCGGGCGCACTTGTTTTGTGCCGAAATCATAATTTACCCCAAACACTTATGTCATTGCTGGCATTCGAGGAACTTTAGTTAGATCTGGCACTTCTATTAGACTAGTTGCCTGTGGCGGGGAACATTCAATTAGTTAGTCTGGTGAGCGGCGGGTCCATGATCAAGATCGATAGCAGATGTTTTGTATTAGGTTCTACTGGCGCTTTCCGCCTACTACTTGTTAGTCTGGCCATTATCACGGCTTCTCCAGAGTCAGTCTCGGCTCAGTCGATAGAGACGGCCTTTCCCGGTGCGTCCAGCAGTGCTGACGCCGCTGGCTCCATTGGCCAGGCTAGCTCCTTAGGCTCGGCAGCATCTGCTGCGGTGGCTCCGCTCAAAAGCCCATTGTCTGGCAGTGTCCGGGTGATAGATCAACTTTCCAAGCCTGTCACTCGTCTGCGGCGGGTCGAAAGCGCTCCCTTTTCAGGCACCCCCGGCTCTAACCAAGTTACTGACTATGCAGCCGAGCAAAAGGGAGAGGTTGGTAAGAGCTTCGGGGGGCCAGCATCTGGCTCTCAGAGTGGTGGCTTGGCTGACTCGGGTTTGCAAGCCTTGTTTCCCTCTAAAGATACATTCAATCCCCCACCAGCCTTAAATGGTTTTGCTAACAGTGATGCCGTTAAGCCCAAGAAAAAACATGTCTATATTTGGAACATGAGTTTGGCCGGTGGTTACTATGACGTCACCAATACCTTTCAAGGTGTTGTGCCGGGCAATAAACTCTATTTGTATGGTGGATTCATGGCTGATGGCCATACCCCTGTCCCGACTGGCCCAGTGCCTATGAATGCCGGGGGCCACATTCGCTGGACTCCAACAATGGGAGAAGCTCCTCAAGATTGAGGCAGACAGGGGTAGTTTTTCGGCGCTTACCGACCCAATCTTTCATCAAGCTTTCGCTTGTGTTACCGAGCATTGCACAGTTTTCGGCAGACAGACCGATTTATTTTGGGAAATGATCTAGTTGCTGTATGCTCTTGTTGAAATGTTAAACAAAGAATCCCTGTATCTTCTTGCCCTATCAATACCTCTCAGTTTTGCACTGAGCGCCTGTGGCGGCCACGAGTCTGCGCCAAGCGGTCAGGCCGGTGGCGACGGACACAGCGCACAGCAGGGACAGAAAGACGGTCAAAGTAGCTCGCACGCCTCTGGAAGCGGAACTGGATCTGGTTCTGGACACTCTGGACCAAGAATAATTGCCGTGACAGCCGAGGTCTCTAAACGCATTGACCTCAAAACCGAAATGGTAACTGTTCGTGACGTGGTTGTGCCTTTGCACCTTACCGGTCGAATTGAGCCCGATTATGGTCGCGAGGTCGATGTTAGCGCTCGCATTTCTGGGCGTGTATCAAACATTCTGGTTCGTCCTGGTGAGATGGTTAAACAGGGCCAGATTCTAGCCTTAATTGACAGCCCGCAGATTAGCGATTTGCAGGGTGAAGCGGTGGAAGCTAAGTCAAAGCTAGCCATTGCTGAGGCTCACGCCGAGCGTGAGCGGCAAATCTACGAGGAACAGCTACAGCGGCCGAAGGCTCTCTTGGAAGCCCAGGCAACACTGCAGAACTCCCAGGTTCACGCTGAATTATCTGAACAAGAATTGAAGCGGCAAGAAGATCTCTATCGCGAGAAAATTGCTGCAACCAAAGACTACCTTACTGCTAAAGCAAACTATGCCAAAGCCAAGGTCGCTTTTGATCAGGCCAAGACCGCATTGGCTCGAGAAGAGCAGCTCTACAAAAATCGTGGACTGATGAAACGCGATTATCAATTGACGCTGGCTGAAGTGGCCCGCGACAAACAGCATTTAGCCACTATTTGTAAGCGCCTTGATTTTCTTGGCGCTGATAAAAAAATGACTCAGAAAGTGCTCTCTACCGGCAATATTAACGGTCTTGTGCAGATTACAGCGCCCATTACAGCGGCTCTCAGTCGCTACGACTGTGCTGTGGGTGAAGTGGTGCAACCGGAAAAGTCGATGTTCAAGCTGACAGATCTGAAATTCGTTCAGGTATCGGCCGATCTACCAGAAGTCGATTTGCCCCGAGTTAAGCTCGGCGACAAAGTCGTTATCAAAATTGCCAGTTATCCCGATTCGAGTTTTACCGGTGTGATTAGCTATATCAGTGTCAACGTCCATGAAGACACGCGCACTGTGCCAATTCGTGCCCGTCTAGCTAATGCTGATGGCAAATTGAAAACCAATATGTACGCCGAAATAGATTTAGAAGGGGCTTCACGGAAATTCTTGGCCTGTCCAAAGTCTGCCATTCAAGAACATGACGGTAGCAAAATTGTATTTGTTCAAAGAGCCGATGGCTTCGAAGAACGACCCGTTAAGTTGGGCAAAGAAGGCGAACTCTATTGCGAGGTTTTGTCGGGCCTCTCTGATGGAGAGACTGTTGCTACCCAAGGCAGTTTGATGCTGAAGACCGAACTAAACTATCAGCACTAAAGACCTAAAGTTATGAGAGTTAGAGAAGTAATTTTGACATGATATCGCAGCTGATTCGCTTCGCTCTCAAACAAAGGCTGATGACAGTGGCATGCGCTATTGGTATCGCCATGTTTGGTATCTGGAGTGCTGCCAACATTTCCATTGACTCTTTTCCTGATGTTTCTAACGTCCAGGTGCAAATCATTACCGAGCCTGAAAGCATGGCTACTGAAGAAGTGGAATCACTGATTACATTTCCTATCGAGAATGGCCTGAATGGTTTGCCTAAAGTAACCAAGATCCGCAGTAACTCTAGCTTCGGTCTTTCTGTGGTTACAGCAATTTTTGAAGATGATGTTGATGTCTATTGGGCGCGCAATATCGTTCAGCAAAGATTGAGTCAAATTGAATTGCCGTCTGGTTCTCCCACACCACTGTTAGGACCAGTGGTATCAACTTTCTCCAATGTGCTCAACTATTATTTGCTGAGCGATCGCCATGATTTGACAGAATTGCGTACTATTCAAGACTGGCAAGTGGCCCGCAAACTGCGAGCCGTGCCCGGTGTGGGCAATGTCGTCAGCTATGGTGGTTACGTCAAGCAATATCAAGTACTGGTATCACCTCATGTGCTAAAGAGCTTTAAATT
>CALRJJ020000211.1:0-7809 GCA_943367505.1 Flavobacterium psychrophilum
CACATGATTCTCCATTTCTTGAGCCTGAGCAACCCGATTAGTCTTACGTAAAAGCTTGGCGTACTGTTCTTCTACGTCAGCAAAGCGGGGATGGTCTTTGCTATAAACTTTCTGCCTGATTGCTAGAGCTCGCTTAAAGAGTGGCTCGGACAATTCGAATCTGGTCTGAAAATAGTAAAGGCGGGCAAGATTTTTCAGTGACGTTGAAACCAGTGGATGTTCCCCACCGAGGGATTTTTCGCGTATCTGTAAAGCCTCAAGCAAAATAGGCTCCATTTCGCGATAGAGGCGACGACGGCAATAATGATCAGCCAGTTTGGTTAACATATCAGCTACATGCGGATGATCTTTCCCCATCATCTGCCTGACTGAAGCCACTTCTAACTCCGCTTCTTTTTCATGATCATCAGGAAAACCGGTGGGCCAGCCTAAAGCCATTGACTGGGGAATAGCATCAAGTGAAGTTGAGGAATCTGTCATGGACTGCTTCCAATCACTGGAAGGCCGCGGGTAGACGGCACTCGGAGCACTCTTTTTCCGCACAGTCAGAACTTTCTCAAGACATTTTTTTGTATCAGCTACCTCAGCGCGGTACGGTCCGAGCGTTCTCTCCATAATTTCAAGAGCCCTTCTATAAAGAGCTTCTGCATTCTCCAGCATACCTTTATTGAAATAAAGATCAGCCAACTTAGATACAGTTGCTGCTACCTCCGGGCTATCTTGACCCAAGGCCTGCTCTTGAATAGTAAGGAATCTCTCTAGCTCCGGGATCGTTTCACACTTCATAACTGCCTCGACAAAAGAATCTACGAATATCGGCTCAACTCCCCTCGAAGTCAAATCGGTTCAATGTCTCAGGGAAACCAAATAGCTCAAATTACTAAATAGAATGGTTTCCCGGAAAGCTATAGAATTTTAGCTCTCGTCTATATTCTTACCCGGATGAAGCGGGCGCGGCTAGAGCCTTACCCTATAACTTTGTACGGGATTCGTATAGAGAAAGTGAACGTATAGGTTAGCCACCATAACAATACGGTAGAACCTATACCCAGCCCCTCCACCGCTGGGATAGCATCTATATAGGTGTAGCGTCGGCGGTAGTCACAGCTGAAGATTGATGATGCAAGTGGGGTTAGTGTTGGATGGGATCCTTTAAAGATAGGATAATTCGACTGTTGAAAAACATAGTCGAAGAAGCCGAACGAGAGAAAAATATCGAGGCGCAGAAAGCCCTCGCTCGCCAGGCATCAAACCCAGCTAGCAGCGCTGTTGAGGCCAAAATCGAAACACAGCCAGAGACTAAAGACACAGCCAACACCGAAGCTAAAGCAGAGCCCGCCGAGAGCATTCACAATTTACTTCATAAGGGCAAAGATACTCTTTCAACCCGCTTCTTATCGGCTGGCCAACCAGAAGTAGTAGCTCTGCCTCCATCGAGCTTAACTCGTGATGCCAGCAGTCTTGTTGACCCTAGCTTTGCCCGGTCGCAGCTAGATTCATCTTGGCACCATGTCGATGCCATCAAAGCCGAAGTCGATAAGAATCAAGCAGCAAAAGCTAAGCTGAAAAAAAACGAGAACAAACGCAGCAAAGAATTCGACTTCTCTGAAAGCAGCAAATCAGAGGGCCAGACCCGCCTTTACAGCGGCTGTTCCGAAGAAGAACCAACTCTTCTGGCGGCTCAATGGCAATGCACCCCCGACGATACGCTTATAGGAAGCGATTCTTCTCCCACTGAAGAATCGTTCAAGCGAGCGGCCGAGAATGTCTCAACCTCACCTTCGACTCTAGCCTGGTTGTCCTCCCTGGTCTCGCCTGAAGTTCGCGCCTCCGTAGCCGCCAACCAGCAAACACCGCCAGAAACGCTGCGCAAACTAGCGAACGATGTCGACAATACGGTGCGTCTTTCAGTAGCAACCAACCCCAATACTCCCTCGGACGTATTAAGGAATCTCACTAGAGATGCTAGCAAGCTGACAGCATCAGAAGCGCAGTCAGCCTTATGTGCCAGAGGTGATGTGGTCGAAGCCGAACGCAAGAGCCACAGTTTACTCTCTAACAACCGCTTCAATACCACCTCGAATCACCTCGTTGCCTCCTACACCAGCCTAGACGCAGTCGTTCCCGACGGCATCAATGATGGCAGCAAGGCTGACAGTGAGTGGCAATCGCTCAATACTGATGGCGCCCAAAAGGCGTACAAGCAGCAAAAAGACACCGTCAAAGATCTCAAATTCAACCCTAGTGTGTCTAATCCCAATGGGCCCAGAGACATAGCCAAAGAACTGAGACCGCACTCAGCCTTTGACAGCCCGCCAGAAAACGCCTCTCCCCAAGACAAAATTGCATTCCTTAAAATGATTGCCACTCGCCTCAGTACTCCACCGACAAAACTGACTGAACTGGCTCAAAATGAGAGCATCGAGATTCGAGCAGCGGTGGCAGAAAACATTAATACACCAGCGGAAGCCTTTGCCCTTTTAGCAAAAGACAGCCAGGCGCAGGTGAAATTAAGAGTAATCGACAACAGTAACTGCCCAACCCAAATTTTGGAAATGCTGCAAGAGGATCAAGACCCCTATGTTGGTTACGAAGCTAAAAACCAACTTAAGCGTATACAAAATTCGATAGCACAAGAGCGCTCTTTCAATATTCAGCTGGACGGCCTGCTCTAGTCAAAAGGAAAACTAAAAAGAAAGAAGTAGTTTCCGGGGAAACTACTTCTTTCTAGCTACAGACTAATACTAGCCCTAGATTTGTCCTGGTCTACTTTAGAGCTGGTGCCAGTTTTGATACAGCCGCCAAAGACTCTTCTAGAGCCTTGACGAACATATCGATCTGCTCATATGAAATTACCAGCGGCGGCTCAACTCTCAGTACCCTTGAATTGATATAGGTACCAGAGATGAGAATATTGCGACTGAACAATTCTTTGGCCACGGCATAACCAGTGTCGTTACCCGTAAATTCCATCCCCAACATTAAGCCCACACCACGAATTTTAGAGAGCACATCGGGGAATTGCTTAGCCAACTGGGTCACTTTCTCAATTATGTAATCGCCCTTCTCTTTAGCTTGCTTGGGCAAATCTTCGTCTAACAAAATAGATATTGTCGCAATTGCAGCAGCGCAAGCCAGCGGGTTGCCACCAAAAGTAGTGGTATGCAAGAAGGGATTCTCGACATATTTAGCCCATGCTTTTTCGTTGCCGACAACAGCCCCGATCGGCATAACGCCGCCACCGAAGGCCTTGCCTAATGCCATTAAGTCGGGCACAACACCTTCGTAATCGCAGTAGAACATTTTGCCGGTGCGCCCCATGCCACTTTGCACTTCATCGAAGACAAGCATGGCGCCATATTTGTCGCATAGTTCGCGAGCACTAGCCAGGTATCCTGGTGGTGCAACGTTGATACCGCCTTCACCCTGAATTGGCTCAACCACAAAAGCTGCTACTCTATCGCCACTAAAATCAGCGCAACTAAGGGTAGTCTCTAAGGCTTTTATATCACCAAAAGGAATATGGCTCCAATTCAACAAGGGCATGAAAGGTTCGCGGAACATAGCTTTAGAAGTACCACCTAAAGCACCGAGAGTTTTGCCGTGAAAAGCGCCCACGGTTCCCACAAAGTGCTTGCGTCCGGTGGCCAACATAGCCATTTTCATACAACCTTCTACAGATTCAGTGCCTGAATTGGAGAAGAATGAATAGTTGAGATCACCTGGAGTAATCAACGAAACTAAATAAGCCAAATATGTTCTCAGCGGATCAATTAACTCTTGCGAGTGAATTGCTTGGCGCTCCAACTGTTCAGTAACAGCCTTTAACACCCTCGGGTGACGGTGACCTACGTTATAAACGCCATAACCACCCAACATATCTATGAATTCTTTGCCGTTGATATCGCGGAAAACTGCACCATTGTCTTCCCACTCTACAGCTGTATAGTCTGTGCTGACTGATTTTCGATACTTCAAGAAGCCAGCATTGACGTGATCGGTCCAATAGCGAACAGAATCGGCAATGACTTTATCGCGCTCCTCTTGGGTGAGCTTTTTCTTTCCGATAAGCTCCAGTACCTCCCTGGATTTTGCCTGAGCTGTCTCCAGATCTTGAGCCATTTTTTTTACTCCCACGTTTTTAGCAGCCTTCTACAAATCGAAGAGCTGCTTTAATGACAACGGGCATATTCTACGCCTGTACCTGGTTTAAATCAAAATTTCAGAGCAAAAACATGGCGACTTCTTCATGACAACATGTTTAGGGCACAATCCCTCGGCTCCACTTAGAGCTTTCACTAAGCAAAAACTTGTACATGCGCACACAGCTCATTTCTCGCCCACCGGGCAAGAGCTGCTTTCCTAGCCCATCAGCCACATAACCATTAGCCAGGTAAAAGGGCTCGGCATTCAAAGCAGCATTAAGATTGAGCCAATCGAGACCTGCCTGACCAGCCAAACGCTCCAATTCGCTGAGCAAAGCGAGGCCAATGCCCTGCCGAGCAAGACGCGGAAGAACATAACAGGCACGAATTTCGCTCAAACGGGGCACAAGTATGCCGAAACCAACCACGGCGTTGTCCATTTCTGCCACCCGAACCACTTCTTCTTCGCGCTGTGGTCTTTGAGAGAAATTAGCAATGCGCTCATCGGTGACCAGGGGAGACCAGTCGTCCAGAACATCTTCGTCATAATAGTCAATGGGCTCACCGTGAACCGCAGCATAGTGCACATCAAGAATCCCTCTGATGTCAGAGGCTTCTTCGCCTTCACTTTCTTCTTTTACTTCACGGGCCTTGCGAATAATCAACATAGAGAGGGATTATAACCCTCTCTACAAAATTGCAGTATTCAATGTGAGACTCTCTGTCCGCCAAGGCTGCTAGGAGGAGCGTAGCGATCCCGTACCTGTGGGTCATAGCCAACTTTAGGCTTAACTACTTTAGGCTTAAGATTGAGGTCTTCTAAGCGGGCAAAAGGCTTGAGAAAAGCGATCAGACAGTCAACATTATCAGCATTAACGCCGCGGTCGCAGTAAAAAGCGCTGAAGAGCTTGGCTCGCCCAATCAAAGCCGGAGCAGCCGTGATATTTACCAAAGTACCCCCATTGGTCAAAGTGCAAAGATTAACGGTCAAATAGTTAGTTGCTGAGCTTGTCTGTTGCAGCTCTAGCAACAGATGCCCAGCGGCAGTATCAGCCACAAGAATGTCATAGGCGTCCAGTTCAGCCAGGGCAAAACCAACTAGTTCGCAGGCCTGATTGAAATTCTGAGGCAGCTGTATCGAACGGCGCTCATAGGGCTTACCAAATTGTCCAACTTGCCAGGCATGAACGAAGCTGAGAAAACACACGAGCACCCCAGAGGCAATCGAACCGCAAATCACACTTGAAACAACCCAGGAGCTAATTAAATGCAAATCAGCTGGCGTGGATGAATGGCCAGTAACAAGCGCCAGAGGGAAAGCCAGGGCAATTGGCACAAAGAATAAAATGCTCAAAATCAAAGCGGCCGCTAAGCCAATCATCAATGACTGTAGAAAATACTGAGCATCATCCAGTTGGCCAATAGCGCCTTCTAGATCAACAATATTGCGACTCTTTTCCAATACAGAACGCTCTTTCGAACCGCGAGTATTTGCCATAGAAATTTTCCATTAGTAAGTTAAATCGAACCAGTAAAACCAATATACGGCCGACTACGTGTCAAACACGTGAAAGTGCAATGGCAATTGCACTTTCTATTTCTAGATCTAGTTCTGTTTCGCCTTCTATTTCACTCGAACGATAGGGAAGGTATAGGTTTTTACAAACGAAAGCTTGCTGTCTTGCAGGGTGCCGGCATTGAAAAAGCTGAGGGTACCCAAAGGCATTAATACATCGGTCGAAGTACTGACTTGTACGTAGGGCGAAGTCTGCGCTGGCGCATGACCGGCAAAATCTTGATAAACAATCGGCGCAGACATCTTGGGAGCAGAAAGAAACCCAGATGCCTGATAGCTCTTCAAAATCACATTGGCGAGTTTAGTCGCCTCAGTCAGATCTTGCCCTTGAGCGGCATTACGGCAGGCATCGCGGCAAGCTCGATCGTTTGCATAAGCGCCGAAAATAGCGATGCCCAAATGCAAACCGAGGGCAACAAACACCGAAGCAAGAAAACAGCCACAGACAAACTCAACAGCCAAAGACCCCTTAGCTCTTCTTTGTCTCACGACTTTTCTTACTATACTTACCATCTCTCTATTCCTTAAATAAAATTTGCCAGTCTAATTAGATACCAACTTGACCAAACGACGAGCAATCTTGGCGAAGGTTTGCCGCAGCTCTGAACTGTCTGTCACCAGATTAAAAGTGCCGCCATGCCCGGCAATAGCAGCCATACCGCCAGTGGTCGGATCGCTATTCTTGTCGTTCAAAATATCAGTTTGATCAGGAATGATTGTTGGATTCTGTGCCAAGCCAATGGTGTAAAGAGCGACACCAGCATCGCGAGCTTCGACCGCGGCCATACGAGCATTAGCTTTAGGATCAGAACTAAGTGGACCACTGGGAACTGTTGGTTCGCCATCAGTAAAAAGAACAATTGCTCGCGTACTGCCCAGACGCGAATGGCTTTTGAGGTCTTCTACTGCAGAGTGCACAGCTCCCCCGATATTGGTAGCCCCCATGGGCACGCAACTATCAATGGCTTTGTTGACCTCAGCGTAGGCTGTCTTACCAGCAGTAGCGTCGATCAGCACATGGGGAATGGGATAGCCTTTCTTGGCGCCATAGGGAGCGTAATCATCGAGGTCATACCAGGTTTCAGTGCTATTAGCATCGCTGCCAACGCTAGAATCAAAGGCAACAAAACCAAAGTGCACATCGGCATCAGTGTTGAGAATCTGAGTCATGGTGTTAAGGGCAGTTTGCGCCTCCTTCATGGGCTTGAGCTGCTTTGCTGCAGCTTCAAAATAAGCTTTCTGATAGCCGGCACGCGGGCTGACAAAGACTGCCGTATTCGCTTTACTGCTTCGGTAAACACTGTCCGACTCCAGATTGCCACGCGCTGCTTCAGTCAAGGTAGCAATATCAGGAAAGGCGAAACCGCCATAACTGGCGCCAGCAAAAGTAGTCTGTCCATCAATGTTTACAACCACATCAGTGAACACTTTCATGCCATCAAAAGTTGGTGCTGTACCCGGTGGAAAATTGCCAGGTGCTTTACCAGCTTCGGGGTAGATACCACCCGAACGCAAGCCTGGTACGCCGTAGTATTGGGCTAAGTACTCGGAAGAGTAGCACTTAGCCTCCCAAAAGGCTTCGGTGAGAATCTGGGGATAACAAGCATTCAAACTAGAGCCAGTGGCAGCTGGCTTAAGGATATCAAAGATTCGCCCCCGCATCAGACCGTTGGCACCAGTGACAAGACTATAAACATTCTTGCCACCACCAAGAGTGGCGTCCCATTTTCTTTTTACAAAAGTAACCGGTGTCTGGTCGTCCATCGAGCCAGAGACATCGAAGCAAATTACCATATCAAGCTTGGGTACTGCACCGGTCGAGACAGCATTGACATTCAGAGTATTGATACCAACATACTTAGCAAAGGCTAAGGTGCGAGTGGTACTACTACTGACGCGCACCACCTTACCGTTAGGGCTGCTCATTGGCTCAACAGCGCCAGTGACCGGGTTGATGAACTCAAAAAACACTCGAGCTTCGTCTAGATCAGCACTCAAATTACTAAGCGAGACGACCTGGGTTGTGCGACTGAGAGCCTGACCAAGCACAGTGTTGGCCTTAAAAATCTTAATAGCAGCTTCGATAGC
>CALRJJ020000212.1:0-7786 GCA_943367505.1 Flavobacterium psychrophilum
ACTGCTCAGCTAGTTTAAGAGTAGTTGCAATATCGAGAGAACCGTCCATACGTGCTTTAAAATCTAAATCTTGGTATGTGACAACCTGATTTCTTCGTAAGTCTCGTTTTGCCTTACATCCAAGAATTTCTAGCGGTGAAAAGACCGAGTTTACAGACGGTTTATCTCTTTCCCTTCTTCCTGAAATCAGGTCGGAGGCCATTAGTATTATCGAACCTGCTTTAATATTTCTAGTTACACAAACAGTTGGATAGTAGCCCTGGTTTGCCAAATTTGACTCAGCATGACTTGGCAAACTGATTTGAAAATAAATCAAAAACATTGCAACTACCAAGCCACGATAGACTCGCAGCTTTATACGAGCAAAGAAGAATTCTATTGAGCTTCGTATAGTCGAAACATACTTCAATAAATTTTCCACGTTTTCTATTACCGCCTCTTTGTAATTGACTAAAATAAAAACAAGTTTTCAACGAATTGGCGCACAAAAATGGTCCCATTTTGCTGCATCCAGTCAAGCCTCAAACTAACCTACTTTCAGGAGTCAGCAGTGACAAGCAGTTGGTCACCAGGCAGAGACAAAACCTACTTTAAAGATTCATTTTCTCGAATATTCAAGTTCGGAAATTGGCTCTTCAATTCATCAAAAGCGGCGATAGGAATTGCGTCACCCTTTTTGATAGTGTTATTTGACTTTCGCCCCACCACGGCTGAAATTGAGTCCATAGCGCTGGCTGGCAAAATTTTCTCAGGAACTACTCGAAGCTCTAAATACTCGGATGTAATCGTAGTGTTAGCTGGTATTGTTTTTCGGCAGTAAACTACAGGGAAAAGCTGTTTGCTTCTCAGTTCTATAACTAATTTCGTGTAGTACCTATCGAAATGAATAGATGCATATTCCCACGTGAGCAAAGAACTTGCCAAACAGCAAACCACCAAAACGCAAATTTGCATTATTCGAGATTCCATTATCTCTCCACAGTTCCTTAATGCATAAATACTTTCATTTCTTATTCTTGCATGTTTGCGGATTGGTGGCAAAACTCGGTAGGGTCTGACTAACTGAGAGGGCAAGCACTCCATGTAGCAGGTGCCACTTCGTTTTTCGTGCGGCACCGTTAAGTACCGTTCTAAGCTTCTCAATTAGTCGAAAGCAAAAGACATTTGACATTAGGCGATGAGCACCTCAAATGAATTATTTTCACGATGAATGTCCAGGCCCTGACTGAAAGCAGTCAGAACCTAGAGATAAGATCCGTTTGTATCCTTGCACCAGAGCGAAACAGCGGGAATAACAATGTTAGCGATTGCTGGCTCGTGTAAATAGATTGTTTCGCGCCCATAAAATGCCAATATTCGAGGCGTATCATCTGCGTGTCGGCAAAAACCCCTTTGCCAGATAGTTTTAATTCGAACTTAGTATGAACAGCGCAATCTGCACCCCTGTTGCGCGAGTAAGTCGTAAGCCCTGGTACTTTACCGGGCGCATATATAGAGGTGCATTTTATGGAATTAGAATCTCGCCAAATTGAAGGCGGTAACACCGGCAAAGCCGTTTTACCAGAGTTGAGTGCATTGGATTTATTGAAGGGTTCCTCTGTGGACAAGCTCTACATGAGACCGGAAAAATGGGATCCGGCGCTAGACCCTTTTATGCCGTTACCAAGAAATATTGACTTTTCAGTACCCCTCGATGGTAGTAAGGCCAAGGCCCCACCTGAGTTTATCTCCTTGACTCCAAACTCTACCAAAGCTGGAGTGGACGGAGTTATAGAGACTATAAAAGATAAGTGGGCTGGAATATTCGGAGAGAGAGACACCTTGCACGATCATGTGCGGCTTTTGGCTCGTGCCGGTATGACGCCAAGTGAGCGGCAACAGTTGGCTAGAGAAGAACAGCAGCTCAAGGATTACAACAAAGCCAAGGCTGACAATCCGCTGTCCAAGTATGATACGGACGCTCGTCCAAAGACACCGATGCTCGATGAGCTCAATAGACGCACCACCGCTCTTGAGAAAAACATCTCTGAGACAGCTAAAAAAGGTATGACACCTTTGCAGGTTGCCCAGCTTGAGTCAGGCACGGCCAGTTCAGCTTTAAAGTCACAGTATGAAAATCAGTTGATTGCCACAGTAGCTCAGTATGAACGCAATGGCAGTGTACCGAAAGACGTGTATGCGGCAGTGATTGCTGGAGCCAAGAAGGAAAAGATTTTGGATGAGCAACAGGCGGCAAAAGAGCAAAAGGCATTAGAGACGCTCTTGAGCGGCTGTGCCCCGTTGCCCAAAGTAATTATTGTTGATGATGGAGCTGCTGTTAAGCCCTCTGGTAGAGGCGGTGGTTATGATCCGATCATAGTTGGTCGACCATACAAAGGTGAAGAACCGATCATTGTTACTCGACCCCAGAAGGGTGGCTGTGAGCAAGAGCCTATTATCACAGGCGCAAATCGTGAGCCATTTCCTTTCTTAAAGCCAACGCATAAACCGAGCTTTGTTGAAACCCGCGAAAAAGGTGGAAACGGCTGGTTAGGCAATATGTGACGCAAAGTCGTGCGATCGACTATTGCTTGCATTAAGTAATGAAGGCTGACTAAATTGCTTGGCGATTTGGTCAGCCTTCACCACAGGCAGTATCACTATCTGGTTGCTACTTCGTGGCCTTTTTTGCTGGTGCTGTCTTGATGGTGGCAGCAGCGTTCTTCGTTTCTACTTTTGCTTTTTTAGAACAGGCCGCCACTGTGGCTCCCGCTTTCTTCGCGCAGGCTCTACCATGTACGTCTTTGGCTTGAGCGCTGGTCATGAAAATCATCATGCTGCCTAAGGCTAGCAATAGAGCTTTGTTCATATCGTTATCTCCTTCAATTATTTTTGCAATTGCAGGTTCGTCAACTTGCTTCTATTACTTTGCTCGATCGAACGGGTGGCTTGCGTGAGGATATGGAGGACAAATATAGTCAGCGAAATATTCTGACTTGCCCTTAATAACTGCTTTTCGATTTTTACTTACTTTGTCAAAATCAGCTTGGCTTTGTCTTCTGCTGCTATCGATTCACTTTCGCTGCCCAGGCTGTGCAACACTTGAGCATAGTCTTTGAGACAGGCCGCTAAGAGTGGATCATTTTTGCCAACGGCACCTTCGGTGCTAGCTAGAGCCCACTGGTAGAAAGTTTTGGCATCTTTAAGTTTGTCTTGCGAATAATAGAGAAAAGCCAGATCATTGAGAATTCTAGCGGTCTCAATATTGTTAGGGCCCAGAGCTGTTTGCGAGAGTGCTAGGGCGCTCTTATATAATTCTTCAGCCTGTTGGTTTTGGCCAAGATGCATTTTTGTTGAAGCCAGGGTCGCCATGGTGCGAATGGTCAATATGTTGTTTGAGCCATAGGCAGCTTTATAGATGCCTAGTGCTTTTGTTAGCAGGGCGTCGGCATCGCCGTAGCGCTTCTGGCCTATATAAAAGAGCGCCAGGCCACTGAGATCATTAGCAGTGGAGGGATGATTGGCTCCCAGTGAGGCAATATCGGCAGCAATTTTGCGCTGATAAAAGTCTTCGCCTTTGCCATAGTGATTTTGATCGAAAATGGCTTCGTTCATTGTTTTATAGGCAGGATTTAGAGCCTGTTGTGAATAGTTTTGATTCAGTCCTCTTAGCAGAATCTTTGATTCTTCTTCTGTTTGAAAACTATGGTCGCTTGCTAACTTATTTGTGCTTTGCTCTTGCCAGGCCGATTGGCTTTGATTGCTCGGCACAGTTTTTGTTGTTGCTTGCTCTGGTAATGCCGTGTCTTTCTTGAAATCTTTGATCAAGTCTTGGCTTGATTGGTCGTCGCCTTTGATCAAGTCTTTGTAGTCGCTAATTAGCGAAGGCAGTTGCCGGCTTGCTTCTAGGCTGGGTTGGTTGAGCAAAATAGACATTGCTCTTTTGTAGTGTTTGGCGGCTGGTTCCCTGAAGCCCGCTTTGTAGGTTGAGCGAGCCAGTCGATGAAGGCTCGCGACTATTTCAGGGCTGTAGGGGCCGTAGTTTTTTTCGTTAAGTTCAAATGCCCTCTGGTAATAGGGCATGGCGGCAGAATGGTCGCCTTCTGATTCTTGCACCGAGCCCAGAGCAATGAGTGCCGGAGCAGTTTTGACGCTGTTCCTACCGTATTTCTTTTCTAGGACAGACAAGACTCGTTGATAGGTGGCCTGTGCTTCAGTGGTTTTGTTACTCAAAGCCAGAGTATCGGCCAAGCGTGTCAGGCACTTGGCTAAGTCATCAGCACTGTGTGATTGTTTTTCTACTTGGCCCAGGGCGCGGCGAAAATATTCTTCGGCTTGTGGCAAGTTTTGCTCGCTCAGAGCCGTTTGGCCTTGCCCGTAGGTCGATTGCCAGGTTGTTGCGGCCCAGCTTGGCAAGCCTGTTTCGAGGGCAAGCAGAAGGCTGATTGCGACTAAGAATTTCACGGTCATGTTGTCACCAATTATTTTGGCCCATTATAAATAATATCGGCAAAATATGGTGGTGCGGCGCGTACGTATATGAATTAACTAGTCGTCGTCATCGTCAACTACGGTGCATTCGACGAAGGCGACACCTCTAGAGATAGTGCCAAGGTTGGTTGCTGCTTGCTTGGAGAGATCCATCACTCGCTTGCAGGCGTACGGGCCGCGATCGTTCACTTTCACAACTACGGTTTTGCCAGTTTTGGGATCTTCCACCATCACTCTGGTCTTGAATGCTAGTTTAAGATGAGCCGCCGTGAGCTTGTTCATGTTGAAAATTTCACCTGAGGCGGTTTTGCGCCCGTGAAAGGGCACGCCATACCAGGAAACATTGCCTTTGAATTCTTTGCCCCCAGCTGGTGCGGCCGGCTTGGCTGCTTTGGCGGCGGCATTACTTCCAGCGGCGGCAGTTGAGGCTGGTGCAAAAAGTGAAGAGCCAACCAGAGCCAAGGCCAATGACAGAAATAATTTATAAGACATAGGCACCCCAGATACGCAATATTCAATTACTATGTGCCCACTGGCTTATTAACCAATCTATTAGTTGGGCGGCTAATAAATCTGTTTTCTTCCTCCCAAAGCCCGCAATCGATTTCTGGCTAAGGGCTAACAAAGACTGCGATGGGCACCTTTTGTTCCCTTTCGACGACAAGGGCTATAATTGCCTAGGGTTTTTAGGTTGCCTGTGGACATCATTCACTTCTTTCTTTTTCTGCTAGTTTCCGCTGTCTGTGCGGGTATAGCTTCGCGTGTGGTGCCCGGCATCGGTCGCAATGGCTTCTTGGCAGGGGCTTTAGTTGGTATCGTCGGTGCCTGGATAGGCGAGTCTGTCATGGGCTCTGTTGGCCCAAAGGTAGAAGGTGTGCCAGTCTTGCCAGCAATAGTCGGCTCTGGCATTTTTATTTTTGGCCTTTCTTTGATTTCTCGCCTATTTAAAATCGGGCAGAAGAAGGGCTAGTTCTTTGTATGGGCGTTGAGCCAGCCGACGATACCAAGGGTAATGTCGTCTTTGAAAGGATTGGCTTCAAAAATAAGATGCTCTCGATCGCCAAGTAGTACCAGGGTTTTGTCTTGGGTGCCCACTGCTTCGAATAGGTCGTAAGTTCCTTCGCGTTTGACCAGGCGGTCTTGATTGCCTTGGAAGACAATTACAGGCGACTTTGTGATTTTGCGGGCGTACTCAGCGTTTTGACGCATGAATTGTTCGAAATTGAGCAACTCTTTGGCTGAGAGATTTAAGCGCGAATTAGGGTCATCACTCCAGCGCATGCGCTCTTGCTGGTCTGAAGTGGAGCGGTTGACTACGCCTTTACCGATATTGAGTTCTTTGTTTTTGTTAGAAACTAGATTGAAAGCTACTTTTAGTTTGGTACCAGTTTCGCGATAGCGCTGACCGGCAGGCACTGAGCAGACAACGCCATCGATTAGTTCGGGTTTCTTAGCCGCTACTCTAAGAGCGAGGGCTCCGCCCATTGACTCTCCCAGAAGGAATATGGGCAAGCCTTTATAGTCTTGGCGCAATTCACCCAGTACGTTGACGATGTCGCTTACGCAGCCGTCCATGTTGAGAGTTTCGTTGCCTTTTGATTCAAGGAAGCTACCGAAGCCGCGAACGTCAAAAGAGACAACTGTAATTCCTTCTTTGCAGATGCGCTGGGCAAAAGACTCGTAGGCTTTGTGGTGCAAGCCTAGGCCATGAATGCAAACAAGAATAGCTTTGCGTTCTACGCGCGGATCAACCCAAACCCAGCCGGGAGCATCGCGATAGCCGCTCGGTTTGAGATTCCAGGCTCCTAGCTTCTCGCTAGCCGGATGTCTTTCGCAGTGATCAAAGAAAGAAGAATGTCCGGTTTGTTGCTGCAGATTTTTATCGCCGTCGCTATTGTTAGCACTAGCTTCTGAGCCATAAATAGCAATGGTTAGTGCATGCGCTAGCTTCTTTTTCTTCTCTAATTCTTCGGCTGATTCAGTTAGAGCTGCCTGTTTTAGTTGCTCGTCGTCGATACCATATTCGGTGGCGATGCGTTCGCGATTGTTGTGGCGAAAGACATAAATAGCTTTTTGATAAATTGGCAAGGCTTCGTCATTTCTATGGCAAGCCTTGAGTGCTTCTGAAAGGGAGAAAAGCGACCAACCATAGCGAATATCAGTGTCGCCGAAATAGTTCCTATCGAGCAGCGCCATGGCTCTTAATATTGGCTCTGCCTTGTTGAAGGCGCCAAGGTACTGGTAGCAGCCACCAAGATTTTCTAGCACCATCTTGTTGAGATCATAAGAAAGATAGATCGTGTTATCTTCGGTCAGTTGTTCCAGAGCAGCCTCAAAAACTTTGGCTGCACTGCTGTAGTTGCGCTGTCTGTATAGCGCTTCGCCTTTGTATATTTGCACCAGAGTGCTGACGCGACGCTGATAAGACTTGTCGAGTTCTTTGCTCTTTGCTAACTCAGCGCAGTGCGGCAGTAGGCGTTCAGCTTCTTTGTAGTTGTGCTCGTGAAAGTAGCAGCCAGCCACTGCCAGTTCGCTTTCTAGCTGGTTCTTTGCCCCAATGGCACAGCTCGGTTGCTTGTTCCAATAGCTTTGAATTTGTTCGTAGATGGCGCGAGCGCGACTGTATTGCTTGGTCTGGCAAAGGCAATCGGCCAAATCGGTCAGGGCTTTCAGTTGCTCTGGAGTAAAGCTTTTAGCCGAGGTCATTCGGCTTTCGCAAGTATCTGTATCCAGTACTAATTTTTCATATTTTGGCAGAGCTTCTTTGAACTGACGCTTGGCATAGAGGGCATCAGCCTCAGCCTGCAGGCTCGCTGGGGCCGCTGACACAAGGCTTTCTTCTGGCGCTTGGGCCAGGGCGGCAGTCCATGATAGTGGGGCCAGCAGCGTCGCCACAAGGCTTGCTGCCAAAGCCGATCTTGTTTGCCACGGCCTGATTGTCATTTCGGTTCCTCTTAAGCCTAGTAATTTTGCTATTCTTTGCTGATCATGGCAAGACCCCGCCGCAAGCGCGCCGAAATTGATGCTGCCCTAGTTAGTGCTGAACTGTCGCTCAGGCACTTGCTTAAGTCTCGCGGCGATTTTTCTCTGCCTAGCCGTGAGGGTACGGAGTGCCTGGTCGAGCTTATCGAAGCTCTTGCTCTGGCCATGTTATCGCCACAGAAGGCAATTAGTGCTGAACAACAACAAATTTTAGAAATGGCTGAGCAATTTGTTGAGCGGCAGCTCGATAAGCTCAGACAGCAAGGCTTGGCCTTTGCTAGCCCTCAGGGTGTGCGGGCATTCTTTCTTTCGCAGCTATTTGAGCGCTTGCGCC
>CALRJJ020000213.1:0-7777 GCA_943367505.1 Flavobacterium psychrophilum
ATTGCTAAGGAGAGGTTAATTTGGCCGTGTTTGTAACCACTTGTCAATTAGAGTCTCCACATCTGAGCGCAACATCGCTTAAGAAAAAAGGGAAGGCGAACCTTCCCTTTTGTTGATTTTCGACAATTGTAAACGAGATTTTGTCTCGAATTACTAGTATTTTCTATCGATCGATTTGAGCTAGAAGTGGCTGCTCGTAACGTTCTCCAGCGGTCTTGGTGGCCAGTCCGCTGAGGGCAGCTAGATCTTCGTCTTCAAGATCTAAACGGAACGATACAGTATTTTCTTCTAAGTAACGAACGTGCTTGGTGCCAGGTATCGGCACAATATCAATGCCTTGGTGAAGCAACCAGGCGATAGCAACTTGAGCAGGCGTAGCGCCGTAGCGATCAGCCACTTCATTGACTTCGTCAACAAGAAGCAAATTGCGTTTGAAGTTTTCGCCTTGATAGCGAGGGTCATGGCGGCGATAGTCGCCTTCAGGTAGATCGTCGAAGCTCTTGATCTCGCCAGTAAGAATTCCGCGGCCGATTGGGCAGTAGGCTACAAGACCAATCTTTAGTTCGCGTAGAACCGGCATAATTACTGGTTCTAGGTTGCGTTCCCAGATTGAATACTCTGATTGTAGAGCGGAAATAGGATGTACTTTGTGGGCTCTGCGAATGGTCTGTTCGCCAGCTTCAGATAGTCCGAGGTAGCGAACTTTGCCTTCTTTGACCAGTTCAGCCATGGCGCCAACTGTTTCTTCAATAGGAACATTTGGATCAACGCGATGCTGATAGTAGAGATCGATAACATCGATTCCTAGTCTTTTCATAGAAGCTTCGGCCACAGCCTTAACTGTCTTAGGATGGCTGTCTAGGCCAATTGAATTGCCAGCCTCGTCGTATTTGAAACCGAACTTGGTGGCAATTACAGCTTGATCGCGTTTGCCTTTGATGGCACGACCGATTAACTCTTCGTTTTTATATGGGCCGTAGCGTTCGGCAGTGTCGAGGAAATTCACGCCGAGCTCTAATGCTCTGTGAATTACTTTGATTGCTTCGCTTTCATCGGCTGAGCCGTAAGCAAAGCTCATGCCCATGCAGCCAAGACCGATGGCAGATGTAGTGAGACCCTGGTTACCCAGCTTGCGCGTGTTGATGATGCCCATGTTGACGTCCGTGTTCCATACTCAGTGACAATTGAAACCCTATCACGGCCGCTACCGCTTTACATGAAGGTAAATAGCAATAATGTTTGATTTAAACTTCGCGGAAGCCGCATTAGGCCTTGTGAAAAAGATTCATTCATCATTAATGAACTCGTAATCGGCCTGTGGCGCTGAATGTTGTCACTTTAGAAAAAGAAATTTGGGGCCAGAAGCTCAATATAGAGATAATAGAAGCCTCAGAAATTCACTTTAATAATCTGTTTCAAGAAAATATATTTGGATGCATTAAGAGCAAGAGGAAGGGTGACCATGCCAGCAGCGCTATTAGTTATAGATGTGCAACAGGGCTTTGATGACCCCTACTGGGGGGAGCGCAATAATCCCGGCTGTGAAGCCAATATCGCCGCCCTTGTGGCTGCTTTCCGTCAGGCGGGCAAAGCCGTTATCCATGTGCAGCATAATTCGGTAGAACTGCAGTCGCCACTGCGCCCTGGTCAGCCTGGTAATGATTTCAAAGCTGAGGCCTTGCCGCTGGCTACTGAGAAAGTCTTTGGCAAGACGGTTAATAGCGCTTTCATTGGGACAGAGCTTGAAAAGTATTTGCGTGAGCAGGGCATCGATGAGCTTGTGATTTGTGGCTTGACCACAGACCACTGTGTTTCCACCAGTACCAGAATGTCTGGCAATTTGGGATTCAATACTTATTTAGTCAGTGATGCTACGGCTACTTTTAATCGCAAAGGAATAGATGGGCGCAATTGGCCAGCTGAGGAAATTCATCAAAGTGCCCTGGCTAGCCTTAATGGAGAGTTTGCTCAGGTAATTTCCACTGAGGCTGTGTTGAAACGGCCTTGAATTTGCGTCTAATCGGCCGCTGGAGCTGCACTGTCGGCGGTGGCTTTTTCTTTCAGTGATGGTTGCTGTGCTTTCATGTGTAGAACAGGCAAAAAGAGAATGCCTTTGCGTTTTATTCCCAGCCCAATTGCTAGTGAGCCGCGTTTTCTTTCCATATTTTTGTCGGTGGAAACTTGAAATGCTGCCGGCTTTGCTGGCTCTTGCGCCTCCTTGCTCACTGCGGTCTCAGTTGGCTCGGCTGGCTGAGTCTGGGACTTAGCCAAGTCTTCAGCTAATACGTTTTGGGGCAATAATAGAGATATTAATGAGACAGCTGTAACCAGCTGGTTCAGGCGACGGTAATTCACAGAGATGCACTCCTGTTTTTTAGCATCACTAACACTATGGTAATTTGCCGCCATTTGCAACTTACTTGTAATCTGGTACTTCAGCCACTCCTTCCAAAAACTCGTCAAGCCCGATTGGCGAAGGTTCTTTGCCCGTGGCATTCTTTATGTATATTACCGCTCTGCCGCTTGGAAGAATGCGCAAGTCTGGTTCGGCTGCAAGCCCTAGAGGCCTGCTTTTGAGTGTCTTTTTGAACGGTCCACTACCCTTGCTTGTTTGCACCAGAAACGAGCCGTCTCTAGCATCATGACCTCTAAAAATGAGATCAACAGTGCGTCCGTCATGTAACTTCTCTCGTTGATTGTTTCGATAGGCGCGCGGTGGTGGTTCCGGTATCAGGAATTGAAAGGTAGCGGAGATAAGAAAGGGTGTGCAGACCAACATGAGCATTAGAATTACGATTATTCCCAGGATGCGCCGCATGTCGTAGACCTAATAATAGGAGAATTGCTTTCTCGTATAAGTATAGATGTTCTGGTTTCAGTCAATTTGATTTTCTTTGATAGTTCTACAATCCATGGTCGTTGTGAAATATCTGCTCAGGGTAAATCCGGTAGAGCGATCGTACTTGCCGGTTTAAGATCGATAGATGCTAGCAGTGGAGATTGGCTATGACTGATTCTGATTGTACAAAGCGTATGCTGAACGATTTGCAAATAGCGAGCCCCTGCTCGGTGCCCTGGAAGAGCATGGATGAGACCGCTAGTGAGGCCGTGCGCTTTTGTGGGCAATGTAGCAAAAATGTTTACGACATCTCTAAACTAACCACCGCTGAGGCCGCTCTGCTGCTTCAGCAAGGCGCAGCATCAGGCACTTTGCCCTGCATGCAACTTTATCGACGCTTTGATGGCACGATCATTACCGATGATTGCCCTGTGGGTCTGCGCCGTATTCGCGATATCTGGAGACGAGTTAAAAGTGTGGCCGCGGGAACAGTTGCTTTCTTTCTCGTTGGATTGCCGTTGGCGGCACAGAACAGAGATTTGCCTGCAACTAAGGGCAAAGTTGCAGCGCCGGCGCCTGCTGCTCCCCCTATCCTCCGGGGTGAGCCGTCCATCACTGGTGGCAAGCCAATGATGGTACCAAGTCACACAGGGGGGATGGTTGCACCTAGTCTGCCGGTAAAAAATTCGGCGGCTAGCTGGGCAGAAGTGGCCATGTCTAAGCCATCGATAGAAGCACTGGCAATCCGCATCAAGAAGATGGAAGCAAAGCCGGATGCCTCTGAGAGGGATTTGCCGCAAATTCTCAAGCTGCGTCTACAAATGGCTCAAGAAGCTGACAGGTTAATGGTGCCAGCTTTTGCCCAGATTGAGCTGGCGAAACTATACGATGCCGCCTACCAAATGAAAGCTGGCAGTAATACTGATAATTCGTTGTTACGCGATATCTTGAAAGAACGTATTGCTAATGCGCGGCTCTTGAAAATCGATGACAGCGTTTTCCAGGAACAATTGCAGAAACTTCAGCCTTCAAAATAGCTCACTGCGGCGAATTCGCCAACATCATCGCTTGGTGGCGATGCGGATACATAATTGGCCTACCTATGCTTAGCATTGAGAAACTTGATCATAGCCTTTGTGTTGATATTGTCGGGATAGCATTGCAGCGATTTTTCGGCAGCAGCCCTGGCGCTTTTGTAGTCGCCTTCTAGCAAATAGCTGTTGCCTAAACTGAGCCAGGCGTTTGAACATTTGTCATTGATGGCCAGTGCTTTTTTAGAAGTCTCTCGCGCCAGTTGTGGCTTCTTCTGCTCTAAATAAATGGCGCTCAATGTATCAAGCGGTGATTCGTACTTGGGATATTTCGCCGCACATTCTTTTGCTGTCTTTATGGCTGAGGCATATTGCTTGCGGCAATAGTGGTCGTAGGCTTTGTTGCTGAGAAAAACTGCTTCTTGCGGCACTGGGTATTTCGGCAGTTCTGAGTCGAGCAGAATTTGTGCTTGCTTTTTTACTTTGCCAATTTTGTCGTTTTTAATGGCCAGTCGCAAGGCTTTCTTTGCCCTTTCTGGTGCACCCATATTTTTGTAGCAAGTAGCTAAAGCCACAAGTCGATCGCTGGCCCAATCAGCTGGCGGCTCATCAGGAACCACAATAATCTTCTTGGATAAATCCTGATCTTCTAGTGTTGTCTCTGGTTTCGCTTCTAATCTGGTTGCTGGGCGTGATTGCCCTGCCGTCATTGGAGCGGCGCAGGCAAAAGTTATGGCTAATAGCCCGCTCAGGGTAAGAGTCGTTTTTAGGATGGCCATGAATTCCTGTGCTTGCCCACTGTATTGATTGAGCCCTTAGATTGCTGCTATTCCCCCAAACACCTCGCTTAATGCGCTGACGGTGCTCATAGTCTCAGCGTCTTTCTCTTCGAAATTGGGTAAACCCTTATGTAGCTGGCTATACTGCAGCTGTAGAGGTTCACTCATAGTATCGTTGGAAATTAGTCTTGGCAGAAAAACAATTGGTTGTGGTTACCGGTGCAACCGGCTATGTCGGCGCTCGTCTGGTGCCGCGTCTGCTTGAAGCCGGCTATCGTGTGCGCGCTTGCGGTCGTTCACTGGTTAAGCTTAGCAGCCGCCCCTGGGCCAAGCATGAAGATGTAGAGCTAGTAAAGGTCGATGTCTTTGACAAAGAGTCGCTCAAGGTTGCACTGACCGGTGCTTTTGCTGCCTATTATTTTGTTCACTCTATGAACTTAGAGAACAAAGACTTTGCTTCTGCCGACCGCCTGGCCGCTGACAATATGGTTGAGGCTGCCGCCATTACCGGCCTCAAGCGCATTATCTATCTGGGTGGGCTGGGCGAAGATTCTCCTGATTTGAGCAAGCACCTGCGCTCCCGCGCTGAAGTGGCGGCCATTCTCCAGGCTGGTCCTGTGCCAGTGACTGTTTTGCGGGCGGGAATGATTTTGGGCTCTGGCAGCACATCGTTTGAAATTTTGCGCTATCTAGTTGAGCGGCTGCCGGTAATGATTACTCCGCGTTGGGTTTCCACTCCTTCTCAGCCGATTGCTGTGCGCAATGTGCTCTATTACCTGATTGAATGTCTTAAGGTTGAGGCCACCACTGGCCGCTCCTTTGATATCGGTGGGCCGGAAGTGCTTACCTACAAAGACTTGATGCAGGTTTACTCGGTTGAGGCGGGTCTGGGCAAGCGCTGGATTTTTCCCGTACCTGTTTTTACTCCAACCATTAGTTCCTATTGGATACACTTTGTCACCCCGGTTCCCAACTATATTGCCAGACCCCTGGCGGAGGGGCTGCGCAACCCCGTGGTCTGTAAGAACAACGATATTTTGGCTTTAATTCCCCAGCCTTTGCTCGATTGCCGCACCGCCATTCGCATTGCTTTAGAGTGTATCGACCAGCACCGCGTCGAAAGTCGCTGGACCGATGCTGGGGAAATGCCAATTGTGCCAGCCGAATGGCCTAGCCCTGGCGACCCTGATTGGGCAGGGGGAACTGTTTACGAGGATAATCGTGTCATTAAAGTGAGCGATACACCAGCGCAGGTCTGGTACCGCCTGGTGCGCTTGGGCGGCAAAACTGGCTGGTATTACGGTAATTGGCTGTGGAAATTGCGCGGCTATATGGACCGCATCATTGGTGGAGTGGGGCTCAATCGCGGCCGCCGCAATGACTTAGAGCTCTTGCCCGGCGACGCTCTCGATTTTTGGCGGGTGGTAGATGTAGAGAACGAGCATAGTCTGTTGCTGGTTGCTGAGATGAAATTGCCAGGCAAAGCATTTTTGCAGTTCACTATTACTAACAATGGTGATGGCGTTACTGTTGTGCAGCAGAACGCCCGATTTCAACCACAAGGTTTGCTTGGTCTACTCTACTGGTGGGCTGTCACGCCTTTGCACGAATTTGTCTTCAATGGTATGTTGCGTGGCATCGCTGCTGGAATTGACGGCAAAATTTTAGAGGGTCCCTCCCGTGTCACCAAAGTCAAAGCATAATGAAACCCACTTTACGGCCGGTGAAGTTATTCGCGACATTGTCATCGGCATGTCTGATGGTTTGACTGTGCCCTTTGCTTTGGCTGCTGGTTTGTCAGGGGCAATTGCCAATAGTGGCTTGGTGGTTACAGCCGGAGTCGCTGAAGTGGCAGCCGGTTCCATTGCTATGGGCTTGGGTGGATATTTAGCTGCCCGGGGTGAGGCGGAGCACTACGATAAAGAGCGCCACCGCGAGTGGTGCGAAGTTAAAGAGATGCCAGAAGAGGAAAGTCGCGAGATATTTGAGATTTTTCGCGCTTACGGCCTTAAGGACGAAGAGATTCAGCCGGTTGTGGCTGGTTTAGAACGCAACCACGAGCACTGGATTGATTTCATGATGAAGTATGAGCTAGCTCTCGACAAGCCTGATCCTAATCGCGGTTTGATTAGTGCCCTGGTAATTGCCGGCTCGTATGTTGTTGGTGGAGTGGTTCCGCTTTTGCCGTACATGATCTACAGCGATTCCCACTTTGCCTTGATGATTTCAGCCCTGGTAACAGTTCTGGCCCTTTTTGTTTTTGGTTATGTCAAGGGGCGCTTCACTGGTTCTAAACCTTTTCGCAGCGCCTTCCAGACCGCCGTGGTTGGCACTTTGGCCGCCCTCGCTGCCTTTACTATTGCCAAGCTAATTTCACCGCACTAAACCGTTGCTTTGCGATATCATATCTCTTCAATATATGGCGCCGCCGTGATTGGCCCTGTATAGATTTGATATATGCCTTAGATTGGCCTTGATTTAATTACTTGGGCCAAGAGACCCCCAAAATTTACTCCTGCTTTCTAGTGGAGCGTTGATGCGAGACTACATTCTTTTGTATATCAACGGTCAAGAGCAGCGCATTACTGCTGCCCAGGCTTTTCAGCCGGCCAGTGATTATCTGCGACTCGATCTCGGTAAGTGCGGCACTAAAGTTGTTTGTGCTGAGGGCGATTGCGGTGCTTGTTCGGTGATGATCGGCCGGCTCGATGGCAGTGGTGAAAAACTCGACTATGTGCCAGTTAACTCCTGTATTCAATATCTCTATCAGCTCGATTGTAGCCACTTAATTACAGTGGAAGGCCTGAAGATAGAAGGTCAGCTCAACCCGGTGCAGCAGTCAATGGTTGATCATAATGGCGCCCAGTGCGGTTATTGCACCCCTGGTTTTGTTATTGCCATGTGCGGCTTAGCTAATGATCTTAAGTGCCCTTCTAGTAATGGAACGTCAGGCTGCCAGAAACTTGGCGGTGAGAAATTCGCATCTGGTCAGAAGCTTACAGAAGAGCTTGTAAAAGACTCATTGACTGGTAATCTCTGTCGTTGCACTGGCTACGAAGCCATTATTAATGCAGGGATGGCCATAGATCTCGAGCGCTTCAAGCCTTTTGCTAGTCTCTATAACGAGG
>CALRJJ020000214.1:0-7775 GCA_943367505.1 Flavobacterium psychrophilum
AGAGCATAGCCAAGTGCCAGAGGCAAAAGACCGACCACAATACCAAGGTGGCCAATTAGTAAGGTATGAAAAATCGGACAAAACAGGGCGAGCATTGAAAAGTACTCGAGGGCCTGAAAGCGATCTCCACGACTAGAGAGCCAAGCCACCAGGGCCAGCACAAAGATTGAGAAAACTTGCCAGGCAATCAGAGCATGCTGTGCCGAGAGGAAAGAAAAGGGCACAAAGAATAGAGCCATTAAGGGGCTGTACATGTAAACAGCCACATACTGTTTCGGTAAAAAAGTCAGCAGCTGGTGCACATATATGTTGAACGGGGCATCAACAAAAGAGCTGGCGCTGGGTGGCGGATAAATATTTTGAGCCAGACCCTGGACCACCATTTTGCCCACAGGATAGAAAGTCATGACAAAATCAGAACCTTGCATAATCACTGGTTGCGAAACAGCAATAAGGAGCGGCATAAACAGAAGAAAAACAGCCAGAATTTTTAGCAAAAGTGGAACGAGCTGCACCGACTACTACCTTTTAATCTTTAGAATGCCCAATTAATATGCCAGAGCGAAGTTCAAGTTTACCCATAATTAGGCCGACCATATCCATTGTTTTTCCCGCTTACCAGGAAGAGAAGCGAATTGGCATGACAATGGAGAGCTGGGCCAGCTATCTAGACGCCCATCACCCCGGTTCTGAAGTGGTGGTGGTCACCGACGGTTGCAGCGATAACACCGCCAAAGTTGCCTTTGAAACTTTCAAAAGCGACACCTGCACCCTGCGCCTGATTGAAATTAGTGAGAACCAGGGTAAAGGCAATGCGGTTAAAGTGGGAGTGATGGAAGCTCAAGGCAATGTCATAGTCTTTACAGATTCAGACTTGTCATATGAACCGCAATTACTAGACCAATTTCTTGAAAAAATTGCCGAAGGGGCCGACTTAGTTATCGCCCAGCGCCGCAAGAAAACTCAATATCCTGGCTTGGGCCGCCGCATACTGGCAATGCTCTCACGATTTCTGGTGGGCAACTTTGTCGTACCCGGCATCCGAGATACCCAGGCCGGTTTCAAAGTATTCAACAAAGAAAGTGCCCATCAGCTTTTTCCCCTGGCAAGAACCAAACGTTTTCTCTTTGATCTGGAAATACTTGTGATTGCCAAAGAACATCACTGCAAAATTGAAAAAGTATATGTCGATTGGCAAGACCGTGAAGGATCGACAGTGCGTATCTTCATTGATACTTTACGTTCCCTTAGAGACCTGGTCTTGATTTATACTCGCATGTTGTTCGGCGCCTATAAATAGAAAGAGAGTACCCCTTGAGCAAAACAGGCCAGAAAGGCAAGAAAGACAAAAACGCCACCAGTCCAGAGCGGCTGGTTTTGGCACTAATCGAGAATGCCCACTTTGCTGAAGCATTAGTGCTACTTGAAGAACTAAAAGACCAAGAAGAACAAAAAGATGACAAGACAAAAGCTGGCCTAGACAAAACTGTGTGGCTATATGCCAGCGCCTTAGCTAGCTTTGGTGCCGCAGGCGCTAATGCAAGAGCAGAAGACATAGAAAGAGCTAACGCCTTGCTTCACCAGGCTTTTGCTGCTAACAACTTTGTTCTGCCTCTAATGGTGTCACGGGTCAATGAGGTTTCAAGCGAAACTGCCAGCAAAACTAAAACGAGAGCAACTGCAGCAAAAGCTCTTCTTCCTCCAGCACAACATCAGGCTAGCAAATATATCGATCTCTGGTTTGGTAGCTGGCTACAAACTGAAAATGCCTTTGATTGGCTCGGCAACCAGTTTGTTGAATGGACCAAGGCCACCAAACTTGAGCGGCTAAAGGCCCAGCAAGAAAAGATGCTAGCCAATAGCAAAAAACTAGACATCGATTTCTTCTTAAATTAGCGTCAATTCAAAACAGTTATAACTTCTGTCAGAACTTCGCTAAGAAGGCTTCTCTAGCTGCTTTCAGTGCGGCTTTAACAGTATTTTGATCGGCAAATGCTTGCTCAACATCAGCAGTGGTGGCATGCTTCAAATCAACCAGAATCTCACCAAGAAGCTTCTTGCTGCCGCCCTTCTGTACGGCAAATGCCTCGCCAATATGCTCTTCAGTGATCTTCCCACCAGCCTTAAGGAATTGTCCTAACTGGGGCGTAAACTTAAACTGCAAATCAGAGCCAGCCAGCTTAATTAGATGATCTTGATCCAGCACTGTCACTTTGGCACCGCCCAGGTCACTGACTCCTTTCAGAGTGGGATTCAGTGCTGCCAGTCTTTCGGCTTCAGCTTTGGTGGCAGCTTCGGTAAATCTTTCACCGGTTGTCGCCGCACGAGATTGCAGGGTCTTAGCGGCTAATTGGTCGAGGCCTTGACCAGCCTCACCAACAGCTTCGCGAGGCAATTTAAATAAATCAGTCAAGCCTGCTTCATACTTTTTAGTGGTGGCAGCCAGGGCTTCCGGCGTGGTCAACGAAGAACCTTTTTCCAAAAGTGGTCGAGCCACATCAGGGATAACAGCACCATCAATAGTCTTACGCTGCAGAGCAGGACTTTCAAAAGCAGCCTTAGCACCGTTAACGTCCGCCGCACCAGCTTTGGCAACAGCTTTGGCGTCAGACGAAATGATTCTAAAATCAGCTTTGCCTTTGAGCAGAGCATACGCTCCAACCACTGCCACTCCAGCCACAACAGCGGCTTCGACTGGATGCTCTTTCACCATTGTCACGGTCTTGTCGGCGCCAGACTTAACTTTGGATGCCGCTCCGTCATAAGCAGCTTCAAACCAATTTGTCGGTTGACTATGTTGCTCGGGGGCAGCCTTATGATCAAATTTCTCGATGGGCATTAACGTTTACCTTGAGCGGAGGGGGTGCAGTGAACGCTTTCAGGGGGGGTGAAACTGAATATTAGCTTGCCAAGGGGGCGGTGTCATCCGTGGAAGTACGAAGCCTGAAAAGGAACTATTTCACCGGATTGCTAGTCAGATGCTGAGAACTCGGAGTCAAAATCACGATAATGCTTAATTCCAGACCAATGTTTAACTTAAAAACAGGCCCAAACGTCGCTCGAAGCATACTTGTCGTTGCTCTTTCTGCTGCGGCCTTAACAGCAACGCCCCCAGCAATGGCCCAGACAGCGAACAACAAAGTCACTAAAGACCTGGGCAAAAGTTCCAGCGAACTAAACTCTCACGCCATTCCCCTAAAACCAATTAGCGGCAAGCAAAAGCAAGAAAATAGCGAAGCAGCACAAGCAATAAACAAAGTACCGGGGATTCACATAGAAGGCAAAGATCTACAGCCCCCAGCCGAAGACCCCGAGATAAAGGGCTTTCATCCAATCAAAAGACTGATGGCGCCGGTGATTCGCCTGGGTAAGGGAACAGTGCAACTGCAACAGCAAGTAATGAAACTGGAGGGTCCGATTGGGGGCCTCGAGCCAGCTATGAATAGCCTTGCAACAAAATTGCATAACGTCGGCAGCAGATTAGGCACACTAGATAAACACTTGGTCTGTATGGAAGAACATATAGTCAATCTCGACACTCAGATGACTGGCATTCGCAAGGATCTAGGTCTGATGGAAGCCGATGTCGAGGGCCTCAGTGGGCCCCTACAATCGGTTCTGCAACCGCTCACCAATGTTCATGGGCCACTAGAAGAAATGACCGCTGCCCTGGGCGACATGAAAGGCATGATCACCATGGCACTATTTGCCATCATCGCCCTGACAGTGGGCATCGTCTTCGGCACTCCTCTAGCAGCGGTGTTCATTTATAAGCACCGACGCAAAATCTTTCCTTATATGAAAGAGCATGAATTTCCAGTTCTATAAAGCCTTGATCTAAACAACGGCCCAAGGTGCTGCCTTGTGTGGTCTTCGCACTTTTTTTAATTGGCAATTGCCAATATGGCCGTGCTCAAGCTGGAGAATTCTAGCGATGGCATACCACACTCCACCATGGGCAACAATCAAGACCGGTCCAGGATGCGCTAAAGCTTTCTGCAAACCCTGACTAACCCTGGTACCAAATTCAATCTGCGCTTCGCCGCCCGGTGGATCAGAACCAGGCAAGAACAAGTCAGGCAGCTCACTCCAGGAGCGCCGTTCCCAATCACCCAAGTGCCATTCTCTAAGATCATCAACGGTGACCGTTTCGGCCTGCAAGACCTGATTGAGCGATTGAGCTGTTTGTAGCGCTCGAAGCATGGGGCTAACGCAAATGGTCTTGACCCCGATACAGGCCCTCAAGGCCTCACTTTCTGCTAACTGACGAGCCTGGGCCACACCGGTCTCATTGAGCTCAACATCCCAACCAGAGCCAGCAGCAAGATTGCTTAAATTGGCCTGGGTTTGTCCATGGCGAACGAAATAGAACTTTTCTTCCTCTGACACCAGATGGCTCCTAAAGCAACAGCACCCATAGTACGCCAAGTCCGCCAACTCTAATAACCGAGCAAGCCACGGGCGGCAAAGCGGCCAAAGGCAATTCTGACACTTATTCTCAATAACACTCTTGTCACCCACAGTCAAAACGCGACACTTGAAAGAATATTTGACAATCACTTGCAATAAGAATAAAGCTGAGATATGCTGACCTTACTGTTGAGAGTTATTCTCAATAAGGCCGCTTCTCTGTCGCCCGAATGCCAATTAGCCTCAGGCACGCAGAGAAAACCAAATTAAAAAAAACAAGTTCCGCTCCGGCGGCGCTATTCACATGCCTTGATACTGCCGCCACCGGCGGTGCTTTTCTGCGACCAACAAAGGAGAAAACTCATGGGGAAATTATTCTACGGAACAATGACTGGTAATACAGCTGCCGTTGCAGAAGCGATACAGGCTGCCTTAGCAGATCTCATAGACGAGGCTAGATGTATCGACCGGGCCAAAGCTGACGATCTGAGAGCCTGCGACCTACTCATACTGGGCGGCTCGACCTGGGGTGACGGCGAACTAACCGACGACTGGGCCGACTTTATGCCCCAGCTAGATCAAATTGATTTTAATGGAAAAACCGTCGCCCTATTCGGCGTCGGCGATCAAGTCAGCTACACCTATAACTTTGTTAGCGCCATGAAGCTTCTCTACGACAAAGTCAAAGAGCGTGGGGCCCGAGTCATTGCCGACAAAATATCAGTTGATGGCTTTGAATTTGCCAATTCTGAATCTGTTGTAGATGGAGCATTTGTAGGCTTAGTGATCGACGAAATGAACGAAGCAGAACTGACTCAAGCCCGCATTGAGAGCTGGGCTCAAACAGTGAGACAAGAAGCAGCCGTGGCAATAGCGTAAGCAGCGAGGGTGAAAATTGAAAACTTTAGCTATAGAAATGCAAGAATTAAATAGCTTGAGGAGCCGCTCATGACCAGCTTGGAGCGCTGGCTAAAAGGACGCCCAGCAGCAACAATCGAGCGACTGAAAAAGATCAATCATGCCGCCAACAGCTCGGCCCATATTATTCTGGCGCTTTCATACGGACTGGCGGACCCTCATATTAGAGCCATCAATCGCATGATAGTGGGGCTGCTACTGGCCCGGCACAAGGCGCAGCGCAACGGTAACAAAGCGCGGGAAGAACGTATAGAAGCAAAGCTACAAGACTTACATGACGCTATCAACCTGGTGACTGACACAAAACCACCGCATCTGCACAGCCATGATACAAACGGCACAAATGGCACAAACGCCTGCAAAAGAGCAGTGCCACGTAAAATGCTCGATCAAATGGAACTAAGCACCACCAAACCAGTCACTGTCAATAGATAGCGAAAACTGGTGACCAAAAATGACATTGCCGAATGATGAACAAGCTCAGGCCCTATATCCACAAGACGTCAGCGTCGCCCTCGACGAAATGCTCTACGACCAAAACCTGACAGCACCAAACCAAGAAGCGGCTGCCGAAGTATCACTAGAAGAACAAGCTCTCAACGCCCAAGCCGTAAGAGACCAACACGCCTACGAGCTCGACGTGAGACAGCGCGAAATAGAAAAGGTTCTTGTTAACGAAGAAATTCTCCCCTCCAGCCACGTTGACAGTTTCGACTTCTCCGGAGCGCTAATGGCTTTGCTTACAATTACAATCATTGTCGGCCTGGCCTATTTAGCACAAAAACAAATTGCCGCTATGTCAACCAAGCCAACCGTCCAGTCTGGAGTAGTGATTGATCATCCAGCTAATTTACCTGTACCGGTGCCAGCCTATCCAACGGTAAGGGTGCGCGAATCAAGCGATCCCAGCCAAGCACCAAGCCCACTGCCGCTCAATGCACCAGCCCAGCAAAACTAATTAAGAAATAGCCCGGCTTGAGCTCTCAACTCTATTGAGCGCTGAGCACGCGCGGCCACAAATGGATTTTCATCTTTGGCCAGACGGAGCAGCACCACTGGCGGCGCCATAACATTCTCGGTGACTCTCAGGCGAACCCATTCATATTTACGGCTATTTAACCTACATAAACAGGCTCTTGGCCGGACTAAGAATAACCAATCACTTGCCCAGTGGCTCACGTAAATCATGGACCGTGACCTTAACAAAATGCTCAAGGGTAGCATTGCGACTTGCCAACTCCTTGAGCATTTCTTGCTGCACTAGTTCATTATTGCGGCGAGATGCAATCTCTAAACTAAGCTGCGCATTGATGGCCTCAAGCTCGGCGGTTCATGCCAGTACCTGCTCTTCTAAGTCTGCCAAGATAGGAACCAATTGAACTTACTAGAAACTTAGAGTACAGCGAGCAGATAAAGCAGGCAGATTTTCCGGCCATCTAATTCAGGTTTAGCATGCGATTGTGACCGTATTGTGTGGAAAACTAGGTGCGAGCTCTCTGAGGCGTTAGAATTACAAAATCTACATCAATAAGTAAGTAAGACGCGCTTGGCAAACCTAACTACCACCGCCAGCAAAAACAAGATCGCTATTATCGGCGCTGGTCCGGTAGGCATCAGTGCCGCCCGTGCTCTGAAGAGCCATAACATTGCCTACGATCAACTAGAGAGTGAAGATGAACTAGGCGGAAACTGGCGCCACGGCGTCTATAAAAGCGCTCATATAATTTCTTCGCGCAAAACCACCGAATTTCCTGACTTTCCTATGCCTGAAAGTTATCCAGACTTTCCCAGCGCCGAGCAAATGCTGTCTTACTTAGAAAGTTACGTCAAGCACTTTCAGCTATTAGAAAATATCCAATTCAATTGCAAGGTAGAACAAGTCATACCTGAAGCCGAGGGTTTTAGACTGACCATGGCGGACGGCACAAGCCGCATTTACGAAGGCGTTGTGGTATGCAACGGCCACCACTGGGAGCGCCGCTGGCCCAAATACGAAGGCAGCTTTAGTGGCGCTATGATGCACTCAAAAGATTACAAAGATCCCGAGCAATTGCGAGGCAAAAAAGTACTGGTCATTGGCGGCGGCAATTCGGCTTGCGATATCGCAGCTGAAGCAGCCCGAGTAGGTTGCAGCGCCCATCTAAGCTTGAGACGGGGCTATTGGTTTTTACCTAAAACCATCTACGGCAAACCAACAGCAGAACTGCTAACGACTAATTTACCAGTGTGGATACAGCGTCTTTACCTGGAAACGCTGCTAAAAATAGTGGTAGGTGACTATCGCAAATATGGCCTGATGAAGCCAGATCACAAGATATTTGAGCATCACCCCACACTCAACAGTGAGCTTTTGCACTACCTCAAGCACGGCAAAATTACTCCCCATGGTGATATAAGACGTTTTGATGGCGACATTGTCGAATTTATAGATGGTACAAAAGAGTCGT
>CALRJJ020000215.1:0-7766 GCA_943367505.1 Flavobacterium psychrophilum
CGTTGTTGGCAACGTTGAAAGCACCAAGCTTGATCAGTGGGTCGAATTCTACAGCAAGATCTTTGGTTTCCATATCTACCAGTATTTCGATGCTAGCGATATCAGCACCAAATATTCCGCCCTTGTCTCTAAAGTAATGGCTAACCGCAGCGGCTCTATAAAGATGCCTATTAACGAGCCATTTGAGCAAGGCTTGCGCAAGTCGCAAATTACTGAGTATCTTGATTTCTACCATGCGCCAGGCGTGCAGCACATTGCCATCACCACTCGCGACATCGTCAAGACTGTAAAAGAATTGCGCGCACGTGGCGTTGAGTTTCTCAATGCTCCAGCTACCTATTACGAAACTCTCAAAGATCGTGTTGGCGAAATCGATGAAGATATCACTGAACTAGCCAAATGGGGCATTCTTGTTGACCGTGAATCTGAAGGCTATTTGCTGCAGATCTTCACCAAGCCAGTGCAAGATCGCCCAACTTTGTTCTTCGAAGTAATTCAACGCAAAGGTGCTAAAGGTTTCGGCAAAGGAAACTTCCAAGCCTTGTTTGAGTCAATTGAAGCTGAACAACAAAGCAGAGGCAATCTATAGAGCTAATGCCGACTGACAAAGGTAAAGATGTTTCGCGTTACCTCGACGATATCCCGTCGGTTCGTCAGTCTGTATCTGATTTAAGCGCTCGCTATGAGCCTCTTGAAGAAAGCGGTGATCATATAAGTAGTGAAGCAGAATCTTCGTCAGGAGATTCTGCTTCTGCTCATATTCAGGCCAGTATCGATTTTCTCGCCAGTGAAGAGGCGAAGAATTTGGTGCTGCGCGAGCCCTATTGGCCTAAGTGGAATAGCCCCTGGTGGCACGCTCTATTGCTTGAAGAGATGGGCTTAGCCAGTGCCATTCCCAATGAATTTGTCGAGCACTATGCCGCAGTCGTTGACAAGCACTATTTACACTTCTTCCCTTTTACTGAAGAGGAAATTCCGGCTGGTGTAAGTCCTATTTTCAATATTGCCTGCCATTGCTACTTAGGCTCGCTCTATCGCATGCTAAGCGCCGGTGAAATTTTTGACCATGATTTGAAATTAGCCGACGGCCGCGTTCTTGCCGGAAAGTCTGCAGTGGCTAGAACTATTCCAAGCGATTGCTTTGACGCTACTCCTGAGCACGAGAGGGCTCTCAATTGGGTCAGGCCCTGGTTTCTTAAGTATCAAATTAGTGGTGGCGGCCTCAATTGCGATGAGTCTAACTATCTAAAGGAAACACCTAGTTGTTCCGTGCTTTCGACTATTCCGGCGTTAGAAGCCTTAGTTGCGATTGACTCTAATTTATTGAGTGAAGAGGAACTAGCATTTCTTGATAACGGTGTTACTTATTTGATCGAGCGCAATCTTTTTCGCTCTAAGAGAACTGGCGAAGTGGTTGACCCGACCTGGTTAGAGCCAGCCTTCCCGCGCTTTTACTTCTATGATGTTTTGCGCGGCCTCACTCTTGTTACTCGTTGGGCTTTGAAGCGTTCGCGCAAATTGCCTCAGGCTGCCATTGCTGAAGCTATGCATGCCCTCAATGATCAAATTACGCGAGATGGCTTTGTGCCGAGGCGTTCTAATGTGCAAGAGCGCAAGACAATCATTCGAACCGATGCCGGCCATGAAAAAGATCTTCCTGTCACTAGCTTCCCTTTGCTTGATGCCGTAGATCAAGTTGGACAGCCCAGCTTGCATTTAACCCAAGAGTACTTGGGCTTATTGCTACGCTTGAAATATATGTCGGATGCAAGATTGCTGCGGTAATTTGTTAGTCGAAGTTTCTTAGGCTCAGTAAAGGAGACTTATGTTTTTCTGGAGTGTTGGTCGGCAGCTGAAGCGCGTTCCCAAAGGGAAGAAGCAAACGCTGAATTGCGGTAGTTGCAAGCAAGAGGCTTCCTTTTACGAGTGTACGGTTGATGACAGCTTCAAAGCTTTTATGGTTTTGGATTTGTGGAAGCGCTCGAAGCGTGTGATGCAGTGTGGCGAATGCCTTGGTGTTTGCGATTACTATTCCGTCTATCCAGAAGATAAGTTAGCGGAAGAAGAAGCAGCCAGGGAAGCTGAGCTTGAGCGCAAGAAGCGTGAACAAGAAGAAGCTCAGAAACGCCAGGAAGCCGAGGCCAAAGAACGTGCTCGGCAGCAAGAAGAGGCACGAAAGAAATATGAATCGGAGAAAGCCCGCAAAGATCAAGAAGTAGACGATGAGCTGGCGCAGATGAAGAAGAAGCTCGGCAAGTAGTTATGAACTTTTCCGATGCGTTTGGTGAGTGCAAAGGCAGAAGATTACGATTGATGGGGTTGATGCTGTATTTACCCTCGATGAGTCTGGACGGTGGAAGGGCGAAGGACCTGGGCTAGCGAAACCGCAGTCGTGGTGGCAGCGATTTAAATCATTGTTTAAGCCAGGCTAGGCTTACAAACAGTTCTTAAAGTGATGAATCTGGAGCTTTTCATGCTTCGTCGTTGATAAATTGATTGAGCTTGCATGGTAAACCGGTGCTTACATGTTATTTAGCTCTTGCATGATCTCGTTGATAAACAGAGCCTTTCAGTCGGTGAGAGTTCTAATTCCTGCGCTGATGTTACTTTGGTCGGCTAATTCTAGTTCAGCTATTGCTAAAGTTTTCGAGGAGTATGTGCTGAAGTACAAGGTCATTAACTTGACGAATGAATTCAAGTTTTCTGAAGCTAGAAACGCTATCAATGATTATGTTCGCTCTAATGAAGCACCCGTGGCCGAAATGCTCAAGGCGATTGAATTGCATTATATGCCACGCTCCAAGCTCACCCCTGCTGAAGAGGAGGCGCTACAGAAAGTTTCTTCGCTGGATTCAATCCTGGCGAATAGTCGCTCTCTGGAATTGTGCAAACAATGTGTGAGGCAATATCCACAGTCAGAGTACGCACATATTATGTTGTCGCGCCTATATTTCTGGCAACTCAAGGATTCTTTGGCTGTTTCTGAAGCCCGTAAGGCGGTTGAAATTGCACCGGAGAATCTCCACGCCCTCGAGAATTTTTTTCAATGTTGTGTATTTGCCCATCGTAAAAAAGATGCTGCTAAAGTCCTCAGCGCTATTGTGAAGACCGATCCACGCCATCAGTTAGGCGCTGAATATGGTTCTAGACGGGGCAAATCTGGTGCTGACGATTTCTTCGATCCGCTTATTGACAGACGCGCACTTAAGAAGGTGCTGAAGAAAGAACTGGAGGAGGAAATGAGAAATAGTGGACAGTAGTAAGAAGCTATTGTCAGAGCCAAATCAACTAAAACACTACCGGCGGACTGACAACTTTATCTTCAATGAAATATTTCGCAGCCAGGACAAAATCCGCCTGGGCGCCAGCTAAATCTCCAGTGCGCAAGCGAATCTCGCCGCGGTGTCGGTAGGTTGAGGCTTCTTTTGGCCTGAATTTAAGGACCTCTGTGTAATCAGCAATGGCACCAGCATCGTCGCCCCATTTTGCTTTGTAATCGGCGCGACAAACATAAGCAGAAGAATTATCTCTGAGCTTTAGTGATCTATCAAAATCAGCCAGGGCACCAGGTCTGTCATCGAACTCGGCCCGAGCAATTGCTCTGCCTACATAGTGAATTGGATTCTTAGGCTCAATCTCTATTACTTTGTCGAAATCACTGAGAGCCCCGTCTTGATCCTTCAACCGCACTTTGGCATCAGCCCGTCTTGCAAGAGCATTGATGTTGTTCGGTTCAATTTTTAGAGCCTTGTCGAAATCTTCTATCGCCCCTTTGGTGTCTCCAGATGTAAATTTGGCGGTGCCGCGCTTGCTATAAAGCTCAGCAACTGTTGGATTGAATTTGATTGAGGCCGTATAGTCTTCTATGGCTCCGGCTTGGTTGTGACATTCTGCTCTTGCAACACCTCTGGCTCGATGGCCCAAGGATGGATTTAATTCAATAGCTTTAGCAAAATCGGCCTTGGCTGCTTCAGCGTTTCGCATTCGAACATATAGCTTCGCCCGCTCTGTAATTGTCCAAGCATCCGCAGGATAGTTTGTTACTTCTAGATTGAAATCCTCTAGGGCTCCTTTGTAATCATCAAGTTCTTCGCGTTCTAGCGCGCGATAAGCATAGATGTTTCGATACTTTGGCTTCAAAGAGCTAGCCTTCGTGTAATCGGCAATTGCTCCCTCGCTGTCACCTAAAAGCGCTTTAGTTCTGCCCACCTTGTAGTAAACAGCGGCATCCTCTGCAGTGTGCTCAAGAGCCGATTGGCAGTCTTGTTTCGCCCCCTCTTCATCGTCCAATTCTGCGCGTAGGTAGGCTCGGCAGGCAAAGTAGATGCCAGTTTGGGGGTAGAACTTCAGTAATTCAGAATAAGCATCGATCGCACCAAGGCGATCACCGGCTTGCTCTTTTTGTATCGCTCGCACGAGGGCCATGTGCCCTTGCTTCGTGATGAGTGAGAATGCTCTTGCGCTGCTAATTGTCTTTTGTGCAATTGGGCTTGCCTCCGCCGGCCTGGCCAGGCTAGCAGCGACGAGTAAAATTACAAAAGTAACTTCCGATTTAGATTTCATTGGTTTAGCTTAATTCCTCAATCCGAAAATTGCTACTGAAACGGCCTGTCTGATGTCTTGGTGAATGCCTGCAGTCGCGATAAAGAAGCTCTTGAGGTTTATCCGGCTATATTTTGGGGTATAGCTGATACATCGGTCTGTTTGGGGGCAGTCATCATGGCTATCGAAAACGGAGACAAGAAGTCAGCACAGCCTGCTCATGATGGCAATGATGCATCTGAGAAACTTCGGCCAGACCTGAGTGTCATGAACAGTCTGCATTTGAAGGATCCATCAAGGCTGAGCACCTCCGACATGCTCGGCAATGGCTATCTCCATGTCACGCCCATAGACTCATCCTCACCCATGAATGATCCTCATAAATTTCTTGATGTCGCCAATAAACTGGTTAAGGCTGACCCTGATGGCAAGCTTACCAAGGCAGATCTAGCGGCTGTTACTGAGTCTCCCACAAGCAGTGCCGATCAGAAGACTGTGGCCAGAGAGTTGACGCAGAACTATGACCATTGGGCCACTCGAGATAAAGACTCAATGATGTACCCGTTGAGCTTCGTGGTCGATGTTGGTAGGAAGATTCAGCAGGATGGCCTTGATATCATGAAAAGCAATGTCGATGCGGCGGCTCTATTTTCTAAGCATCCTGAGCTTAATGACCCAAAGACTTTAGCAGATACTCTTGAGGGCATTAGGAGCAAACTACCGAATCATGACCACGGTTTAGTTAATGAAAGTTTCGGCTCGGTGTTGAACTCTAAAGACTTTACGGACAGAGAGAAAGCCGCAGCGGAACTTGCTAGGATAAACTTCAGCACCCTGTCTGGCCTCGATAAAGACGGCTATTCTGGCATTTTAGACAAGAAGGATCTGCAAGTAATTGCAAGAAACGGCAAGCCGGCTGAAGTTGCTGAGGTCAAACCGGGTTGCGAAGAGCATACCAGCCCTACAGGTAATGCGCTGAAATGGGGCTTAGGAGTGGGTGCCGTATCAAAAGTAAGTGGCAGCGATCAATCGGTAGCAAATGGGTTGGTAGCAGCCGCATCTGCTGCCATCGCGGCTAGCATTAAGAATGAGATTTGCGAAAAGTAGCTTTAGATCTAGCTTGGGAGCCTAAACCACAATAATCGACCCGCCAGCCTTCTTGCAGGCCTTTAGTCTTTTGGTATCAATAGCGGTATCAGTAATAATTGAGGCTACTTCATTTAGCCAGGCAATTCGATACGGCGCTACTTTACCGAACTTCTCGCTGCCAGCTAAGATAGCTGTTTCTGCTGATTGCTTGATGAATGCACTTTTGACTAGGGCATCATCGGGGTGTGAAACAGTAGCGCCAAATTCTTCGTGAATACACTCTACGCTCACCAGGGTTAAATCGGCTTGTATCGCTTCAATTTCTTTTAGCAGACCTGGTCCCATGGTGAGCAATAGTTCTTTCACTACACGGCCGCCTAAGAGGCGCACATGGCAATTGCTTTGTTCTGTCAAGGCAATGGCTGTGGGCAAGCTATAGGTTATGAATGTGGCTTTCAAGTCTTTTGGCAAGAAACTTGCTACCAGAGCAGTTGTCGTACCGCCGTCAATAAATACAACCTGGCCAGGGCTGATCAGTGCTGCTGCTCTTTTGGCGATGGCGGATTTCTCGCCGATCGATTCCTTCTGCCTTTTCTCGTAGCTAAATGGCACTTGCCCCACTGGCAAAGCTCCGCCATGCACCCTTTTTATTGAGCCAGCTAGGGCCAAGTCTTTAAGGTCTCTTCTAATTGTGTCTTCTGAAACATTGAGTTCAGCAACGAGCTCAGAAGAGAGCACCCGGCCGCGAAGGCTTAGTGCTTCTAAAATTCTGAATTTTCGCTCTTCATTAAGCATTTTGTGGTTTTGCTGGTTTGTGCTGGATTTGGGGTTGTCAGTTGCGGGGTTTTGCGTGTATCATGTCGATATAGTGAAAATTATAGTCGAATTTGCGGGTTTGTGCGGGTGCTGAGATTTGGATACTGATAAATTGGATGCTAATAAAAGCGATTTGAAAGCTAGTGCAGCTAAAGGTCAATCTTTTCCTTTTAAAGTTGCTGCGGTCGATTTGGACGGTACTTTGCTTTGCCCCCAAAGAACTGTTAGTGCGGCTAATCAACGTGCCATTCAAAGATTGCGTGACCACGGCTGCCAGATTGTTATGGCTTCAGGGCGCAGGCATGAAGACATTCTTCCTTATTATCATTTGCTTGGTTTGACGGCCCCTGTAATTTCTTGCGATGGCATTGTTATCAAAATGCCTTTGACTGAAGAAATTTTGCTGGAAAGAAGCTTACATGAAGACCTGGCTCACTCACTAATTGAGGTCGGTCGCGAGCATAAAGTTAGCATCTACTACTATCATGGCGAATCTGTTTTCTATGCCCACGAGAATGAATATACTCTTGGATATCAGGCCTGCACTCGTTCGCGCAAGCCAATCAAAAACGAATACATTCACGAACTGAGAGGCAATCGCGCTCAGAAATTGGTTTTCTGTGAGCATCCTAGCCGCATTGCTGAAATCAAATCTCATTTGACTGAACGCTTCAAAGACCACGCCCAGGTAATTGAAACAGAGCCTGGCTACTTAGAATTTATGCCTTTGGCCACCAGTAAGTTCACTGGCTTACAAGCGCTGATGTCGAAGTTAGACTTCCACACTGATCAAGCCCTGGCATTTGGTGACAACTGGAATGACGTTGAGATTCTCTCTGGCGTTGGTTTTGGTGTGGCCATGACTGTCAGCAGTGAGGCCGCTAAGAAAGCGGCAAAGGCCGTTTCACCAGCAGGTGATTCTTCTGAGTCGTTTGCTCGCGCTGTCGATTTAGTCTTTGACCGCTTCCATTCTGGTGCTGACCAGGCAGTTTCTGCCCCATCTCAAGCCGTATTGCAAAAGCGCTAAGACGGCGTTGAGCAGATTTTAGATGCTCAACTGCGATTAACAACAAAGCTATCTTGTTTGCCTTGCAGCATGTTGATCATCGAAGTGGTGGCAATGTCGCTAGCTTTCTTGTTGGCGTCATGAGTGTTGTAGGCTGTTGATTGATTTGAGAAGTAGAAGATCCCGGTTGGTAGATCTTTGAACTCTTCACCAGGCAAATGATCTGCTGCGGCTCGCATGCGTCCGCTTTTTAGTTCCTTTAGCAGCGCTGCCGGTTCAACCGCTCCATGAAAAGAAGTGTCGACGAGTAAAC
>CALRJJ020000216.1:0-7729 GCA_943367505.1 Flavobacterium psychrophilum
AGTGGATAGCAAGGAATTGAAACGAACTTAGAAGGAATCTGAGCGTTGTATTCAATAGTTGAAAGCAAGAAGGCACCGTTAGCGCGGCCGTGAGGAATATCGAAGCGAGCGCCAAGAGCATGGGCCAGGGCGTGGTTGACGCCAACCGAGGCATTACCAATTGCCATACCAGCCAGGGTGGCAGCGTTATGCAACTTGTGGCGATAGAGAACATTGTTGGGATTCTTCAAGGTCTCTGGCAAGGATTCAAATATCAAACGCAATGCTTCTAATGCAAGCCCGTCGGTGTAATCAGACGAGAAGGTTGAAACTAGCGCTTCTAGAGCGTGGGTGAGAGCATCGAAGGCAGTATCGCCAGTGATATCAGGCGGCAAGCTGCGAGTGAGGTGAGCATCGATAATGGCAACATCAGGCAGCAAGCATTCGTCAATCAACGAAATCTTGCGATGCCCATCTTTAAGCACAGCAAATGGTGTTACTTCAGAGCCAGTACCAGAGGTGGTTGGAATCGCCACCAGCTGAGTTTTCATATCTTTTGGAAACTCAATCATACGGTGGTGGAAATCAAGGAAATTCACAGCAATTTCAGAGATTTTCAATTCTGGATAATCATAGAAGAGACGAACAATCTTGGCGGCATCGAGCACCGAGCCACCGCCTAGGGCGATAACAGTATCAGGCTGACTATGACGCATGGCAGCGACAACTCGCTGAATCATGGCGAAGTCAGGCTCTGGCCCCATATCGCTGAAAACATCAACATGGCAATCTTGCGGCAGACGCTCAGTTACCTGGGCCAAATGGCCGCGGCGAGAAGCACTGCGCGAAGTGATGATGAAGGCACTCTGACACTTCAAGCTCTTCAAATGATCAATAGAGCCTGGGTTGATATAGATATTTTTGGTGGTCTGGAAACTAATGACATAGTTTCTTCTACGCGGCACTCGCTTGAAGTTGATCAAGTTTTTGATGCCAACGTTATCGGTGGTGATATTGCCACCGCCAGTGCCACAACCGAAGCTCAATGTTGTATTGAGGTGGTTATAGACGCCACCAAGGCCACCAATCGAAGCAGGCGAGTTGACGATAATACGACCAGCATTGATAGCATCAGAGAAGCGTTCGATAACATCATCGTCTTCGCAGAAGATACCTGCTGTGTGACCAGTACCACCAGCGTAGTTGATATCTAGTGCTTTGTTAATACCTTCATTGACTGAATCGACAATGACATAACCCAGCACTGGCATCAGTTTTTCAATGGCCAGTTTGTGATGACGCAGCTCGCCATTAAGCGGGCAAAGTAACATCTTAATTGGTTGAGTAATGTTCAATCCGGCTTGATCAGCAATCAGGTTAGCGGGCTGCCCCACTAGCTTATAGTTGATGCCACCACTGCGGCTATCAATAATCAAATCAGAAACTTTTTCTACTTCTTCTTGGGTGCACAGGTGGCAGCCAAGTCGTTTAAATTCGTTGAGAAGCTGCTCTGAAACTTCTCTGTCAATTACAAGAGTCTGTTCAGAAGGGCATTCTGTACCATTGTCGAAAGTCTTAGAGATAATAATGTCCATGGCAGCCGAAAGCACATTGGCGCTTTTGTGCACATAAACAGGAGTATTACCCGGACCAACACCAAGAGCTGGTTTGCCAGAGCTGTAGGCAGCTTTGACCATTTGTGTTCCGCCGGTGGCGAAGATCAAATCAACTTCAGGATGGCTCATCAATAGTTCGCTAGTGCGGCGCAAACGCGAAGATTTGTCGACCCAGGTGATAAAGCCTTTGGGTGCGCCTGCTGCTAGAGCGGCTTCGTACATAATTTTGGCAGCATAGTTGGAAGATTCTGCGGCCATCAAGTGAGCACTAAAAATAACGGTGTTGCGAGTCTTGGCGCAACAAATACTCTTGAAGATAACGGTTGAAGTAGGGTTGGTCACCGGAGCCAGGGCAAAAATTACACCCATAGGTTCAGCGACTTCAACCATATTCAGGTCAGGAAATTCACGGGTAATTCCAACTGAACGTTTATCTTTGATCTGGTGATAGAGAAATTCCGAAGCGACAAGATTCTTCAATATCTTGTCTTCGGTGACACCCATACGGGTCTCTTGATGGGCCATCAGCGCCAGCTTACCAGCATTTTCAATAGCGGCAGCTGTCATCGCTCTGACGATTTTGTCGACTTTTTCTTGAGAATATTGAGTGAAAACTGCTGCTGCTAGACGAGCTTGACGCACCAGGTGGTTAGCGCGTTGGGTGAGCATCAACTCTTGTTCGGACGATACAGTCATTTATTTTTCTCTGACACGTTGACTCTAAATTGTCCAGAACGCTCAAGCCGAACAAACGGAAATCAGCAAATATATCTAGACATAGCAATAAACTTATCAAGTGTAAGGCAAAACCGCATCTATAAGATAAAAGGTTAAGAAGGCTTGATTAAAACTTATTCTATAAAATTGAGCGGTATCGGCCACGGAGGGTGGGGAGATTACGCAGCTGTACAGGCGCTGTAGTATATCTACCACCTATGCATGTCAAGCGCCAGGCACTACAATTACATGGCGGGGTAACCTGTATACACCAATGGCGAATCGAAATTGAAACAAGCTAAAAACCTAACGGCTCAAGGGCAAATCCGGCGCGAAAAGCAATCTAGTTGTGCGGCGCCGCCCTTCTCGTGTCTGACTACAGCGCAAATGACCGGTCTGGGCCTGCTCGCCCTGTCCTTATCAACTTTTTTGGCATACCACCCAAGCCAACCAGCCTGGGCGCAAGACGCCAGCGGGCGGCAAGTCAAAGATTTCAAGCACAGAAAGCGCTTAATCGCGCCTGCCTCTGAAAACGTTAGAAGAATCGACTATCAATCTCTGCCTGGGCGCGACTCTCTGATGTTGCCCACCTATGTGCCTAAATTCCCTCCAGCGGGAGCTGGCGGGTCCCAGCGCTATACCAACGGCAGTGCCCAGACTCCTGTTTCAGATCCCTATGCCAGCGGGCTACCGCAAACAAACAACAATCAAGATGGAATGCTCGGAGGCGAATTGTCGGCCACGGCCGAGAGCCTCAGCTCCACCCCAAGTACTCACAAACCCATAGGCAGAACCAGCAGAGCAGGCCTTACTCCGCCGCCGCCGCCTATCAAATCTTCCTTGCTTCCCAATAGCTTGACCAAAGAATTGCCCAGCAAAACCGCTACGGCGCCCCATACGACCACTACGGCAATGAGCCCACAAAAAGTTGCCCAGGTTAAGGCCCAAGCTGAAGCACTGGTGAAAAAAGGCAAGCCAGCTGAAGCCCAGAGCTTACTGAGTGGATACCTCAAGACCAATCCCAACGAGAAAACACTAGCAACCGAGCTGAGCAAGATATCGCTACAGCGCGCCCAGAGCCACGCCAAAGCCGGTAACCACGAAGCAGCCACTGAGCAAGCGCGGCTAGCAATCACCCACGGCGAACATGCCCCTGAAATTGCCCAAGCAGCTCATACAACCCTCAATTCCAGCTTGCAAAAAATTGGTGTGAAAGCCAATGCCCCAGAAGATCGCTTTGACCTGGGCACCAAACTAATGGGCCAAGCCCGCTACGACGAAGCTGTCATCGAGTACAGTGCAGCAGCTAAGCTCAAACCAACAGTAGAAGCCTATTTAGGCGCTGGCGGCGCGGCCATGAAAGGCGGCCATCAGCTCCAGGCAAAGAAATATTTCCAAGATGCTCTTGAACTCAACCCTGACTCAGAGCCAGCTTTACGCGAACTCGGTATTGCCCGCTATCATCTCAAAGACTATGCCGGTGCCAATGCTGACTTGACTAGAGCACTGGTGATCAATTCAAGCGACAAAGAGGCAGCTAGCACCTTGCTTGAGCTTTGGCATCATCAGGTAGCCAGTCGACCAACAGATGCCAATTCGCACTTGGGCTTAGCCCGCGCCTATCAAGTTGCCGGGGATCTACCAGCGGCCCAAAATGAATACAAAACCGTAGTAAAAATCCATCCTCAGCATCCAAACTTACCGGCTGCTAGACAGAGCTTCAAGCTCGCTTATGCCAAGCAGGAGGCGGGCAAAGCCTATGATCTAGCAAAAACGCTAGAGAGCCAGGGCTCACTTCTCAGTGCCTACCAAAAAGCTAGTGAAGCAGTTCATCTCTACCCATCTGAAGCGCGTTATCAAAGTTACTGCGCCCAACTAGCAGCAAAAATGCAAGCGGCCGCACAAAATCCAAATGCTGCGAACGCGCTCAATCAGCAATCTACACTAGTTCCAGGTTCCACTCCTGAAGCTCCACCTGTTTTGATACCGACAGCCCAAGCAATCGGGTTAGCACCGGCGGCAGTACCAGGAGCTAGCGTAACTCCCCTGGGCAATGCCAGCGGATATCAGCAATTATCGACAGACAGCCAAGTTAATAGCATGTCCAACTTCCTGGTTAGCCTGCGCAACTTTACGATGCAGCAGCAAAATCAAATCCAAGCAGCGGAAGACTCGAGCATCTGGAAAGCTGGCACATCTCTGAAAAAGCCACTTTTGCCTGGCCTCGGTGGCGAGGAGGCTGCCGACACAGCCATAGCTAGTGCACCTTCCGGCATACCAGTAGCTGCGGCGGCAACGGCGTCGGCCGCCCCTCAATCTAACTCGGTGGCTGACGTTTTGAAAAACGCAGCATTGGCCCTGGCTAATACCAATAGTAGTGCAAGCGTGGCTAATACAGTAGCACCGGCCGCGACAAGTTCTACTGTTAGTTCAGCGGCTAGCTCTGCAACAAGCGCAGCAACAAGCGCAGCAGCACCGGCCGCGGCTGCAGCGTCAGCTCAACCAAGCAGTTATGCAAGCTGGGCCATGCAAGCTCAAGAAGCTTACAAAACCTCAGGTATTGGCTCCCTCGCCAGTATGACCGCGGGCTCTGCGCCAGCTTTACTGACAGGAAAACTCAAGACTATCAACAAGCAAGACCTAGTCACAGCGGCGCAGAAAGCAGCCAGCCGATTCACAACCAAACCAGCAGCAGCTAAGGCCACAGCCCAGCCAGCGGCAGCGACATCAACTTCGGCTCAAGTCGCTCCGGCATACAACACGGCCTACAGTGCAGCGCCGATGCCATCACCTGTGCCTATCGAGGCCCCGCCACAATCTCAAGCTGCTTATATGCAAGGTGGATATCAGGCGCCTCAGCAGCTGGCAGCTCAGCAGATAGCCACTCAACCGATGGCCGCACCACAGTACGATCAAATCTCTCAAATGAATTCACTGCAAACCAACAATCAGCAGCTCCAAGCTCAGCTCTCTCAGGCGAACTCATACATCCAGCAACTGCAAAGCAGAAATGCTCCAGCACAATCGATGCCACCACAGATGATGCCCGGTCAACAGATGATGCCTGGTCAACAAGTAATGGACAGCCAACAAGTAATGGCCAACCAACAAATGATGCCCGGTCAACAAATGATGCCTGGTCAGCAGATGATGCCCAGTCAGCAGATGATGCCCAGTCAGCAGATGGTGCCTGGTCAGCAGATGGGGCAATCCAGTGGCTCTGTGCGCCTGCTGCTGCAAGGAGTAAAAGCGGCAAAGGATGACGTTCAACTAAAGGTACTTCTAATCAACGAGACCGGCCAAGAAATCAAACTACCTAGCAATTTGAAAGCATCCGTGCGCAGCTCCAGCCAGGGCGAAAGACAAGGCAAGGCCAGTTTTGCAGGCAAGACTGTCAACCCTGGAGCCTCCGTTAGCGGAACAATTAAGATAGCTGGCAGCAATCTAGATCCCACAGCCGATGTTGTTATACCAGCCTCTAGCCTGGCCGTTGTCGGCATGGGCGACCTGCACCTAACTGTGCCGATTTCGCAGCGCTAGATAAGACTTCGGAAAATATTGGCTTTTCGGCTCAGGCTGTTCTACACGGACTGCTCTATTTGCACTGGTCTGCTCCAACTGATCTGCTCAAGCTTTTCCGCTTGAGCAATTTTGCTTTGCTATTCCAAAGCCACTTGCCAACAGATACTTGAGAGCATCTTGATACTTTCTTGACCTCTTGAACGCCTTAATTGATGCCTCATTGACCACATAAGAGCTTAGATATGAAGGGTCAGCTTTGGAGGCAGGGCAATGGACATCCTTCTAATTTTAGTGCTCTTTTTCATGGCCTGGTTAGGAGGTCACGCCCTCGACTACCTCTTTAACAAAGTAGAAAAGGTCATCAAAGGCGAAGGCAATGACGACGCCGTGAGCACGCCAGAAGAAGAATCTATCTATGGCAGTGCAAGACCAGCTGCGACCAAAGCTGATGGCAAGCAGCCGGCACGAATTTACCTAGTGCCGTCAGCTACAGCCAGACACTAAGCGCTTTCAACTAGAGCAATAAACCAGGAATACCACTTTCAATGAGTAAAAATACTGTTTTGACAAAGGCTGACAACGCTTTAGCGACAAAGCAAGAAATTACACCCAGCAAGCGAGACCACTCTAAAGAGCAAGCGTCTTGGTGGCGAGTAATGTGTCTAACCGGAGTCGACTATTTCTCTACACTGGGCTACCAGCCAGGCATTGCCTTTCTTGCGGCTGGCATCCTTTCGCCAGTAGCAACACTAATAGTGGTGCTTCTCACTCTGTTTGGCGCCTTGCCTGTCTATTGGGTAGTAGCACGAGAAAGCCCGCATGGTCAGGGCAGTATTGCCATGCTAGAAAAACTTTTCCCCGGCTGGATCGGCAAAACAATTGTCTTGGTTCTGCTCGGTTTTGCTGCCACCGATTTCGTCATTACTATTACACTCTCAGCAGCTGATGCCACTTCTCACATTTTAGAAAACCCAGTTGTCCAACAGCTCAACTTCGTCCCTCACAATCCCATATTCTGTACCAGCCTACTGCTTTTGCTCTTGGCCGGTGTTTTCCTTATGGGCTTTAGAGAAGCCATTGGCATTTCCACAGCCCTAGTTATTGCCTACATCGGCCTCAACATATATGTGCTGACAGTTGGCGGTCAAAAAATCATGGCCAACCCAGCTCTGCTCAGCAATTGGCAGCTCCAGCTCAACACCCAATATCTCAACCCACTAGCAATGGTGGCAGCGGCAGCACTGGTCTTCCCCAAACTGGCTCTCGGCTTATCTGGTTTCGAAACCGGTGTATCAGTGATGCCCTTGGTGCGCGGCGCCGAAAGCGATGATCCAAATCAGCCTAAAAAACGCATAGCCAATACCAGAAAGCTCTTACTCAGCGCAGCGCTGATTATGAGCGTAATGTTGATGGCTAGTAGCATTGTCACCACTGTGCTGATTCCCGCAGCCCAATTTGCCCCTGGGGGCGGAGCCAATGGCCGGGCAATCTCCTACCTGGCCCACATGTACATGGGTCCAACCTTTGGCTCAGCTTACGACATTGTCACCATTGCCATTCTCTGGTTTGCCGGTGCTTCAGCACTGGCCGGTCTGCTAACACTGGTGCCTAGATATCTACCGCGATACGGCATGGCGCCCGAATGGTCGGCAGCCACTCGCCCACTGGTAATGTTCTTCTTTGCCGTAACAGTTACTGTGACTTTGATATTCAAAGCAAACGTAGATGCCCAAGCGGCAGCCTATGCTACCGGCGTCTTAGTACTGATGACCTCAGCAGCGGCCGCAGTAACCGTAAGCATGTGGAAGCGTTCAGATATTTTACGCCTTGGTTTTATGGTCGTGACAGCCATTCTTCTCTACACCACCGGCGCCAACATTGTTGAGCGCCCCGAT
>CALRJJ020000217.1:0-7686 GCA_943367505.1 Flavobacterium psychrophilum
CTCCCTTAAATTGAGTGTCGTGATAGGTCGGGTCAGCCATTGCCAGGGCCGAGCTGAGGTTGGACATTATTCGCTGTTTGAGCGCACTAGTAGTTGCACTGTCTGAACTCTTGGGCGATTTCTCGGCGGCCTTAAGTTTTAGTTCGTAGAACAAGGCTAGCGAATAATGCAGCCTGGGCAGGAGTTCGGCACGAATTGATGGGGCGAGGTCCGCTACAGCTGCTGCTGTTTGGTTATCCGACTGAGTAGTCAGTACTCTTATTAGGCTATCCGTTTCGCTGATGGCTTTGTCCACTTGCCCCGACTTGGCTAGAGCCATGGCCAAATTAGCGCGCAATATGAACTGGTCTAGCACTAAGACATTACGCGTCTTTCCCGCCATTTGAGTGAAATTGTTGTTAGCTTTTTCCAGAACAGTAGCGGCTTCTTTGTACTCTCCTGCAGCCAGTAGGGCTGATCCAAACGCCGCTTGTATTTTCGTCGCTACCTGCGGGGGTAGTGGGCTAGCGGTAATAGTATTGGTTTCTTTATACAGCTCTCTCAACTGCGTGATAGCTTCAGCTCTGAGCTTGGTCGCCTCGGCCATGCTACCTGTGCCGCCTTGAGGGTAAGCGGACGTGGAATTGCTGAGGCCGCTATGAAGCTGCAGCACCAAGCCATTATGAGGGCCGGCCAGGCAGTAGGCGAGCTTGAGTTTTAGTATGGCGCTGTCTGCTCTATGCTCTTTAGAAGCGCTCAGAACTGGAGCGGCCAGACGATAGCTGTCAGCAGCTTGGGCGAGTAGGCCTGAATCCATCAGGCAGTCGCCGCGCCAGTTGTTAACTTCTGCACGTTTTGTGGCGTCGAGGTTTGGGTGCTCTAATACCTGGTCGTAAAGGTTGAGGGCTCGATTGATATCGCCACTTTGTTGCAGATGGCGGGCATAGTAGATGATTTGTTTTGGAGGCACAGAAGCGAGGGGCTTGCCTTCGATATCTTTCACCGCTAGGTCGAGAAAACGCAACCTCTCATCATAAGATGGCGTGATTGATGGTATTGCGCTCCACAAGAATTCGTCGCTGTCATTGCTGGCGAATAAGCGGGCGCCTCTTTTCTCAGTTTGGTATAAGTGTCGTACCAGTGATGGCAGAACGCGACCGTCATGAAACAGCGGTGTTTGGGTGTTCCAATTTTTTGCTTTGTCGGTATAGCAGACATTGTCTACCCTTATGGGCTTGCCCTCAAGACCAAACGGCACGCCCGCTATATGCCCCATCGATTCCATCTGCTCTTGAGTTGGCTTTTGTCCTGAATTGAGGAAGTTGAACATCATCATTGAGCAGGTCACCACTGATAGCAGTCCGACCGCAGCATAAGTGGCAAGTCGCACTGGTACTGGCGCATCCGCTTTCTGCTTTTTCTTGCCTACGGCGGTTTTTTGCATGAAAGATAAATCGCCGATATTGCCCTGCAACATGATATTAATGTCGCTCTGCATTGCTTCGGCGCTGGCGTAGCGATCTCTTGGTTCCCTCGCCATTGCTTTAGCGATAAAGCCGTCCAGTACGCTTGCTGGTACTTTGCCCGAGGGATTTCCGCTTAATTTTGGTGGCTTTTCTGAAATATGCATGTGCAAGACGCGCAGTAGATTGTCTGCCTGATAGGGGGGATGACCTTCTAGTAGTTCGTAGAAGAGGCAACCGAGTGAATAGATGTCACTGCGACTGTCAACCGGGTCACCCAGACATTGTTCGGGGCTCATGAAGTGCGGGCTGCCGAACATGTCGCCTGTACGAGTTAAGACACTAGTGTCGTTGACGATATTGAGCTTGGCGATGCCGAAGTCTACGACCTGCACCACTGGCTTATTATTGTTGTCAAAGCAAATCATTATGTTGCTGGGCTTGATATCGCGATGCACTATTTCTTGCGAGTGGGCATGAGCGAGGGCCGACAGGGTTTGACTGACGATGCTTAATGAGTCTTGCAGTGAAAATTTGTGTTTGGCCTCAAGTAGCTGGGCCAGTGACTGCCCGGCGACCAAATCCATGACGAGGTAGGGTTCACCTTCGCTGTCGACGCCGTAGTCGCGCAGTCTAACTATATTGCTATGGTCTAACTTGCTGATGGCAACTGCTTCTTGCTTAAACCGCTTCAAAATATTGGCGTCTTTTGTGCGCGGCTGGGCTAGCAGTTTTACCGCTACTTCTTTGTTTAGCTCCAGGTGTTTGGCACGGTAAACAGTACTCATGCCCCCTTCGCCAATGAGCTCAAGCACCTCATAATGCTCGGCAATGATGCGCCCAATGGCGCCATAGGCTGCCTTATTGGTCACCGCATCTAGGCCCGTCGCGGGAGGGGCGATGGAAGTTCCTGTGGGAGCGGCGTTAGGGGCTGCTTCCGCCGCCTCCGAATCTAATGAAAGCTCGTCCACCACAAGCTTCGCTTGCTGAGGAATTGCTTCCTTGTCGCGGGCGGGTTTCATAGCAAATTGGTCCTTAGTAAGCCTGCACTATATGTGCCCGCTTTGCTAGATTATTAGCTAGCTAACCGTTTGGAGAGTTAATCTGGCTAGCCAAGGGGCGGTGCAAATTTATTAGCCCTCCTAATTAGTAAATCTATAGATGTTAAAGTAGTGTTTCGCGAAAGGCGATGCTGCATGCTGGCAATGGAGATGACAGTGAAAATTGTTCCAAGTTTTGCTCATAGTCTTGCTCTAAGCTTAGCCCTGCTAGTGATTCCTACCACTGGTACTGGTCTTGCTGGTTTGCCGCCGGCCTTTGCTTCTGAGCCCCCTTATGCCAAGTTGCTAGAAAAAGGTGAGCGTAGTCTGAAGAAAAAAGACTATGAGAACGCCGTGGCGACTTTCACTAAAGTTCTCAAGGACCATCCGGGAGTCTACGAGGCTTACCTCAGTCGTGCGGCAGCTCGCAGTGAGTTGAAAGACAACGATGGTGCCCTTGCTGACTACGAACAGGCGCTTAAAGCTAACCCCAATGTCGTAGAAATTTATCTTCAGCGTGGCGAGCTTTTGGCTCGTCTTGGCGAGAAAGATGCGGCTGTGCGCGATTATGGCGAAGTTTTGCGCCTTGACCCCAAAGATACTAGAGCCTTGCTATTGCGGGCTCAGGCTTTGAAGGAGAATGGCGATTTTGCTGGCGCAGCAAAAGACTATGACCAATATCTCAAATTTAATTCCAGTTCGCTTCCTGTCCGTAGAGAGCGGGCTGAGTGCAAGCTCCAGGTCAATGCCTACAACGACGCCATTGCTGATTACGAGTATATTCTCAAGAAAGGCGGCAGCAAAGAGTTTGACGTTCACTATGAGTGGGGCGAAGCGCTAAAGCTCAAAGGTGATACCAAGGGCGCCACCGATCAGTTTAATCAAGCGATTGCCTATTATTCAAAGAACCTCTCTCGCTCGCAGAAGAAAGGCCTAGACTATGTTTATCGTGGCATGGCTTATTACCAGCTTTCTCAATTGGAGAAAGCTCTCAGTGATTTAGAAAATGGCGTGCGTTTGCTGCCAGACAATGCCATGGCGCAATCTCGATTGGCTCATGTACAGTTGGCCAAAGGTGACAGCACTGCTGCCCTCGGCCATCTTGATGCGGCCCTTAAGATTAATCCTAGTCTGCAGGGAGCCTTAGTCGATCGTGCCACTATCAAAGCTGCCCAGGGCAGCTATGAAGATAGCAAAGCCGATCTTGATAAAGCGCTGCAAATTACCCGTAACGCTGAAGGCCTTTACTCTCGCGCAATGACGCTGCTTGCACTGGGAGACGTCGGCGGCGCTGCCGATGACCTGAGCGAAGCTAACAAGCTTAACCCCGCTCTGATGGAAGGCAAGCGCAAAGAGCTGGCTGCTAAAATTGAGACCGGCTCTGGAGCAGGTGCCAACAGTGAGCAGGCCGCTAATTACAGTCGCTTGGCACTATTTGATTTAGCGGTGGGCGATCTCAGCTCGGCAGAGCGACTGGTGCGGCAATCGATTAAGCTTGGCCAGGGCAAAGGTGGTACTGCTAGCGGTGCCAATAGCCTTCTGCTGCTGGGTCAGATCTATTTGAAGAAACATTCATTAGTTGAAGCCGAAGCCCTATTTAGAACAGCTTTGAACAAGCTTTCTCAATCAGGGGATGGTAATCAGAAGTACGCGGTGTTTTCTCTTGAGCAATGCGCTAAGCAGTTTATGATGGGTTCTAAGCTTGAAGAAGCAGGTTCGATTTTCTCTGACACACGCATGCTGCGAGCCGCCCATGGCTGGACCGAACACGCCATGCCCGCAGAGATATCTAAACGGGCAGAGCAGGCGGTTGAAGCTTACAAGCAAAAACGCAAGTATGATCGCCAGGAAGATCTTGTGCGCAAAGCTGCTTCAGGCAGCGCTTCAGAGGGAGGTTCTACAGCTAGCTCTGAGGCCGTAGACAGTTCGCAAATAGAGATTAATCGGCCGATTCGCGATAAGTGGGCCCTGATTATTGGCACTGGCCGTTTCAAAGATCCTAAAATCAATTTGCGCTATGCCGCCAAAGATGCTCAAGATTTCAGCGACTTTTTGATTAAAGAAAGAAATTTTGCTCCAGATCATGTTCAGCTTCTTACTAATGAGGCTGCTACCAGAGCCAATATTCTTTCTCTTCTGGGAAGCAAATGGTTGCCCCGTGTGGCCGAGAAAGATGATTTGGTTGTGATTTATTTTTCTACCCACGGCAGCCCATCAAGTTTAGACATTGGTGGCGTCAATTACTTAGTGGCCTATGATACTGATCCAACCGATCTTTATGCTACAGGAATCGCTATGCAAGACCTGGCACGCATCATCAAGGCTCGGGTGCATAGCGATAGGGTCATGCTCGTGCTTGACGCTTGCCATAGCGGCGTTACTGCCCCAGCCAGCGGTAAGTCGATTGTTAGAGCCGGGAATATCGATGTTGATCCCATTGTGCAAGGTACCGGACAACTCGTTATTTCTTCGAGTAAACCCGATCAGCGCTCATGGGAATCTCAGCGCTATGAAGGCAGTGTCTTTACTCGTTATCTAATTGATGGCTTCCGCAAAAATGGCTCCATGACTAAATTAGGCGAGGCCTACAACTATATGGAAGCTGAAGTGCAGCGGGAAGTTTTGCGTGACCGTGGCTTGTTGCAGACTCCTGTCATGCGCAGCAAGTGGCGTGGCAGTGATCTAATTTTAGGGGTAAAACCAGCTGCGCCTTCTCCTGGTTTGGGGCCAATTGAGCTGCCAGATGCCGTCGAGGCGCAGAGCAAGGGTAGTATCGCTGGTGGTGGCAAAACGGTCAGCGGCCGTACCCACTCGCCAGTTCATTCAGGTAGACACAGAGGAGCAAATCGTAAGTGACAGACCAACTGAATTCGGCACGGCGGGCGACAAAGCGCCTTTCGCTTAAGCTGATGGCCGTGGCCGCGATGGCACTTTCTTTTAATTCTTTCTTGCCAGCTCAGGCAGAAGAAATTATCTGGCGAGCTTTCAATGAGAGTGGTATCAAGTTTTTTGACGAACATGACTACGAGAAAGCTGAACAGAGCTTGTTGAACGCTGTTAAAGAAGCGGAGAAAATCGCCCCCCAGTGCCCTGAGCTTAAGACCAGCTTAGGCCTTCTGCGCAAAGTTTATCTGGCTCAGGGAAACAACGCCAAGGCTGACGCTATCGGGGCCAGGCTAGAGGAGATGGAATCAAGTGATCATGATAAAGGAACTGAGACTCCATCGGGCGAGATTCCGTCTGGTGAAGTTCCCTCTGGCGAGATTCCGGTTAAGGCTGAGCCAGCTATCAAGGCTCAAACGGGCGGGTCTGAAGAGGCAAAATCACTTTCGCGCACTGGTACTTCGGCCTCAGAAGCAAAAGTGGAAGTAGCAACGGAGGCAAAGTCTCCTTCTGGTTCTGCTTCTAGTTCTGTTTCTAATGTTAGCTCTGCCTCTACTTCTAGTTCTAGTTCCGGTTCTAGTTCTAATTCTAACTCTGGTTCCGAGACTCAAATTGCCTCAGTGCGCGGCATTGCTGGCGAGCTAAAGTCTGGCGGAATAGTAAAGAAAGCCGAAGAGCTATTCAAGATGACTGGCCACATTAGCTGGACCAAGGGTCTGGCAATATCGGCCGATGGCACGCGGGCATTGTCAGGCAGTGACGATGACTCTGTGCGCTTGTGGGATTTGACCACGGCTAAAGAAATCAAACGATTTGATGGTCATGAAGATAACGTCAACTCCGTTGCTTTCTCCCCTAGCAGTAATACTGGTATGTCGGCCAGTGGCGATTCATCAGTGCGCATCTGGGACCTTGATTCTGGCGCACAACTGAAAAAACTTGTGGGTCACGGCAATATTGTTTTGGCTTGCGCCTATTCTCCTTCGGGTAACAAAGCTGCTTCTTGCGGTTATGACGGTACTGTGCGTATCTGGGATGTTCTCAACGGCACCCAGTTGCAAGTCTGTCAGGGGCAGGGTACTGTGCGCTGCGTCGCTTTCAGCCCTGACGGTGAGCAGGTTGCCAGCGGCGGCAGTGACAAAGCGGTCACACTCTGGCGGGTGCGGGATGGTTCGTTGATTCGCCGCTTCACCGGTCACAAGGGTGACGTCACTACCGTCGGCTTCTCGGCCGATGGCAGCAAGCTTTTGACCGCTAGCCGTGACCTCACTATCAGAACCTGGGACGTTGGTAGCGGTAGTGAGCTGAAGCAGTTCATTGGCCACGGTGATTGGGTTTGCAATGCCCGTTTCATTAAGTCTGATAGCAAAGTGGCAAGCGGCAGCCTGGATAAGACCTTCCGCATTTGGGACGCTGAGCAAGGTACTGAAACCTGCTCTTTCACCTTAAACGCCTACGGCATGTTCGGATTGGCCCTCACCCCTAGTGGCGAAAATGCCCTGACAGGAAGCAACGATTATTCTTTGCGCTATTGGAAACTAACCGAATAGATGAAGATAAGATGCTTCAGTAAAGCTTTCAAGAGATATTTCGCCATTTAATGTAGTAATCTTCATCTAACCACTACGATATTGGTTAGCATGGTCGATTGGCGACCGTTTCTGGCTTGAAAAGTGGTTGTGCAAATGGCCAAGAATTATTACTTCTGTACTCGATACTGATTGAAAGGATTCCATCGTAATGTCCCGAGTTGCCATCATAGTTGGTGCTGGTCCCGCTGGTTTGACTGCTGCCTATGAGCTTTTACAACGGAGCGATGTTAAACCTATCATCATCGAAAAGTGTGATGTGATTGGCGGTCTGTCCCGCACAATCGAATATAAAGGTAATCGCTTAGATATCGGCCCCCACCGCTTCTTCTCGAAGTCAGACCGGGTGATGGATTGGTGGATGACCATGATGCCTGTGCAGGGTCTGCCTGGGCAAGAAGTTGAAATCAGCTATCACAATCAGAAACGCACTATTCCGGTGAGCCCAGATGGCCCCGCTCCAGATGATGTAGAAAACGTTTTGATTACTCTGCAAAGACAGACGCGCATTTATTATTTGCGCAAATTCTTTGATTATCCAATTAGTCTCAAGCTCGTTACTTTCACCAATCTTGGTTTGGCTCGCACCATTCGCATCGGCTTGAGCTACATGAAGGCCATGGCCATGCCAATTAAGCCTGAATCAAACTTAGAAGAGTTTTTCACTAACCGCTTTGGTCGCGAACTATATCTCACCTTCTTCAAAGATTACACTGAAAAAGTTTGGGGTAT
>CALRJJ020000218.1:0-7684 GCA_943367505.1 Flavobacterium psychrophilum
TCACCTAATCAGGCGCGTTACAAACTGAGCACAGCGGGGAAAGGCCCCACCCAAAATAAAATTGCGTATGCGACAATGTCATAGATTTGGAGACGCTTGTGAAACCTTCAGCCCATAACTCTATTCACCTCGCTCTGCTTTCATTGCTAACCACAGTATGCTCAAGCTGCACAGCGCCCAGTTCAGCAGACGCTACTAATAATTTGGCGTATAGAGAATATGTCGCCGGTCACCAGCTGAATTCGGCAGGAAAATTCAAAGAAGCAATCCCTCATCTCGACAAAGCCATAGCGGCCGACCCGACTCTAGCGGATGCCTATCTCAGCCGCGGTTTCTCCTACGGCAAACTAGGCCCAAACAACCGCGACATGCTTGAACACAGCTTATCGGACTACGCAAAAGCGATAGTCTTAACTCCAGATGAGCCTCACGGATACAATAATCGCGGCTTCACCCTACTCAAACTGAATGAAATAGACCAAGCAATAGCTGACTTCGACTTTGCTCTTAAACTTGACCCCGACGCAGCCTATCTCTTCGGCAACAGAGGCGAGGCTTATCTACGCAAAGGCGAACTAGACAAAGCAATTAGCGACACCACCCGCGCAATCGAGTTAAACCCAGGAGACGCCGATCCCTTTGCCACCAGAGGTGATGCCTGGCTACTGCAGAAAAATTACGCAAAAGCCATTAAAGACTATGACTCAGCAATCGAATTGAATCCAACCCCTGCCGATTGTTTTCACGATATAGATGCGATAAGGGCCAAGAGAGAAGAAGCGAAAAAAGCCTTATGACAATGAACGCAAGACACAATCCATTTGAATAAAAGTGAAGTTGCCAGAAGGCGAGCTACAATGAAGCATGACCTTCGCATCGAAACTAATACCCACAAGCCCTAGCGACCGGCGAATCACGCTGTGCGTGATGTTCGTAGTAGTAGTCAATTTTATGATTGGCTGGCTGCGAGCTATAGTGCTCTTTTCAGATGTAAGAGTTAATGTAGTTTTCGATTTCATTCAAATGTTTAGCCTGACACTAATTGGACTGTCATTTTGCCTGCACTCAAAACTCAAAGTCAAGCTAATGGCGCTGTGCTGCACTGTTGGTCTATACCTAATCACAAGTAGCGTTTGCAGCGGAAAAATAAACGCTAAGATTTGGCGCTTTGAACATCCAGGCAACTACAGCCTAGTGGTTTTAGAAGAGCTAACAGTAAAAGGAAAAACCATCAGAAAATACCTCATTCGAGACCAGAAATACCCAGCCATAATGATCGCCAAAGTCGAACCAATTAGTGAGCAAATCGCTCTCTACTGGCCTCTGGCGAAATTTGGTAGCAGCAACAATGCCAACCTAAGAGTCAACGGCGATTCCATTATTGTGACAAGCAGCGGCGGCTACGGTAGCGATCTTAAGGTGATTCCACTGAGCGCAATTCCTTAGCTTTTCACTTTGACCAGATCATGTTTTTCCACCAAGCTCATACGGGTATATCCAACACAGAAGAGCAAATCCGACGAAGCTAAACGGTTCTGTTAATCGATGAAGACCCCAAAACCCGCACCTACTGTTTTATGCCTGGCACTGCTACTGGCGGTTAAAATTGGCACGGAGTCGCCTCTCCCGCTGTGCGCTAAGAATATTGACGCAACCAGCTCTAATACAAAAGAGATTCAACTTCTCAGACTTGTACCAACCTTAGACAAGCTGCCGGAGCGCCGCATGTTGAAAGGTTCAATTGGTCATGATGAAGGTCCCGACGGCATACCGGTAAACATCTTTGGTTATTCCGAAGTTGCGGCCAAGGACGCCAAAGGCGGCGCACCAACAGTACAAATAGGCTATGTCAAACCTTACACGGCGGCTTGGCGCAGTGGCCTTACAGCCGGCGATAAAGTCTTGGCAACAAAAGTGCAGCTCCCTCAAGCTCTTTTGACCATTGAGCGCGGCGGCAAGCGTTATGGTTGCCTACTAGAAACGAAGCAGCAACTGCCAATTGGACTGGCGGGCAAGGTAAACGAAAACAAGAGTGATGCTCAAATTCTCTCTGAATATGCCATTGTCATGCTTATCGACAGCTCCGCTTCGATGCAAACGGCCGATTGCCCTGGCAACATCAGCCGCTGGCAATGGTGCAAAGACCATACGAAAGACCTCTTTGTGGCCGACAATGCAGGCATCATGGGCAAACAAAGCAATGTCAGCATAATTACATTCGACTCTAACTATCGCAGCCATCGCAATTGCTCCACAGCACAGTTGCCGCAAATCTTCCAAGATACCGAGCCTTCCGGTGAAACCTTTATGGCACCGGCCCTGACAGAGGCTTTTGCCGTGGTACGCAATCAGCTCAACTACGGTAAACCGACAATGATTACAGTGGTTTCGGATGGTCGCCTCAACGACGCCGACTCACTAAAAAAGACCATCATTGCTCAAGTGAACAGTCTTTCTAAGCCTGATTTGCTTTCCATTGTTTTTCTGGAAGTGGGCACTCCCGATAAACTGCTAAAGGAACTAGACAATGAGCTGGTGAAGCAGGGAGCCAAGGCCGATATCATTACTGTGCTACCCTTCAGTCAAGCTACCAGCAAGGGCCTAGTGCATAGCCTGGCAGGCACCGTTCCTAAGCCCAAAGCCGCAGAGACAACTATCAAAGGCACGGTCACCACATCCGAGAATAAGGCCAAAGCAGCCATATCAGCCCACATCATTTTTCCCGCCAAACCAACACCCCATCAGCCAGCGCCTCTAGTTCAGCCCAAGACTATTGTGCAACCACAGGGCAGGCCCAAGCCGCAGCCACCGATCAAAGCTCACCCAACAGGCACATCACTGGAAGCAAAGGCTAATGCCCTACCCCAAGAAATAGACGAAAAAGAGCAAGTACTGAGGCGCAGTGCCAACAGGACTTATCCATGAGAACATTGACAGCCTGGCCTGAAGAATAATTCCGGAGAAACACAAATTGACAGCCGCTGCACAATTGGAGCAAAGCGAATTAGAGCTAGATCAAGAGCTCGTGCGCCGAGAGTTTCCTGATTCCGACAGCACTTATCTCAATACCGGCAGTTGCGGCCGCAAGCCAGCCTCAGTGCTCGCTGCTATAAACGAGGGTTGGCAGAAACTCAATTTCAATCCGACCTATGCCACTTTTCTTGATGTTGAGCCAATGCAATCGGCTCGAGCTGCCTTTGCCAAATTACTTGGTGTTGCGCCCCAACAGCTGATTCTGACCCAGAATTCTACCCAAGGTTTGCAGTTGATCATGCACAGCCTCTTGCTCGAAGCCGGTGATGAACTAGTTACAACCAATACCGAACACGGCAGTGTCACATCAATTGCCAGACATCTTGGCGAAACAAGAGGAGTGGTAACAAAACGTGCTGATGCCGACCCCAAACTTGGCAGTGGGGCTCTTTGCGCGGGGCTACTCAATCTCGTCACCGAAAAAACTCGGCTAATTGCTGTCAGCCAGATTAGCTCTTACACCGGGTGGCGCGCCGATCTTCAGCACTTAGAGCACGAGGCGAAGAAGCTGGGAGTACCGGTATTGATAGATGGGGCTCATTCTATGGGGCAGCTGGCTGGCCATGAGATTATAGGCGAGAGCAGCCTCTGGGTTGGTTCTGCCCACAAATGGCTGGGCGGCCCAAACGGCACCGGAGTGAGCTATGTAGCACCAGAAATGGTGCCACTCCTAAAACCAATATCTGTAGGAGATCATTATTTTGATGCTCTTGAAGCTGATGCTAGGGACATAAGCCGATTCGAAAGCGGCGGCACGGCTGATATAGTGCGCTGGTATGGCGTGATCAAGGCTTGTGAACTGCAAGATATTATTGGTGCTGACAAAATCCGGCGCAAACAATTTGCCCTGGCACAGTATCTGCGCGAAGAGCTTGAGAGGGCCTATCATCCAATATTTCGTTTACCGAGCTTGACGGAAGCCCCGGCCAGTGAAGCGACCGCTCTAGTTTCTTGCTACTGGCCAGCCGAACGGGTCAGGGTGCCCGACTTGCGAGAAGCAATCTGGAGCAAATTTAAAATCTGGATACAACCTGATTTCCTCAATGCCAAACCCGGTTGCGGCATACGAGTAGCCTGTCATTACTCCAATAATGGAGCCGAAGTAGATCGTCTACTTGAAGCCCTTGGAGAGTTTATTGTGCCTTAAGGCGACGAAGGCTCAAAGAGCCTACCGCTCTCGCACCACACAACCGGTGACCAAATCTGGCACTGTTTGTCTTTTCTTGGCTGAGCCCAACAAGATGTGCAAAGCAGCGAAAGTGACTATACATCCTAAAGCTGTCATAGCCAACACCGAAGCAGTTGGGGCATCAAGGTGCATACCATGCCTAAGATGAGTGTTGTAGAAATAGCCATAAACTGCAACAAGAGCCATGATTGGCAAAAGCGAAAGTACTGTTTTGCAAACCACTTGCTCGGCCCGCACATTTTCGCCATCAGTATTTGTCACATACAAATTGAGCCAGAACTTACCTAAGCTGGCCTGCACAGGCGATGCTTCAAAAGCAGCCTGATAGCCAAGCACAGTCAGCACCGCAATGATCGGCATGCCAACATGGAAGAACTGCAGCATCAAATAGGCCGCACCAGGAATAGGCAAGAAGGCTTTGGCCAGACCAAAGAAGCTCACTAATTCCAAACCGAGCGCTGAGGTAACAATAGCAACGTCAATGGTCTTAGCCAGCAAGCGCTTAAACATATAATTGCGCAGAGCCTGTTTTTCCTGGTCGTGCACATTGCTAGAATCCAGCCTAGAGCTAAAACCGCCTGAAGTGATGGCCCCGATCTTAGCCAGCGGATCCCAAATATTTTTCTCTACGCCAGTTTCAAAATATTGACCGCAGCTAGCGCAAGTCAAACGGCGCTCAATAGCCTTGGCGCCGCAAGCGCCACAGGTCAAATTAGCGATATTTTCCGCTTCAATCTTTTCTATAGCAGCGATGCGAGCAGCCAAATCTGACGCTCCATTTAGAGAAGCTGCATTCATAGAAGGAATATCTTTGGTTGTCTTGCGTGACAGATCAATTGTGCCACCTGGAGCTTTTATCCTCTTGGGATTCTCTTCTGTAATGCGGCCAATAGTTTTTGCCAAAGAATGATTGACGGTAGTGCTTTCTTGTTTTGCTCCGCCGTTATAAGATTGGTTATATGAAGCGGAGCTGGCTGCCGCTTTCGTTTGATTTGTGTTGTTGTTAATTCCGTTATTCACTGTATTCACAGCCTACTTTCTGAATCTTTGACCCTTTCCGACCGCTAGTTTTTGAGCTAATTCCTTCCGTACCTTCCGTACCTTTCTGTACTTAATTGAGTACTTATTGCTTCTAAATCTTGCTGTCTGGAATGCCAAGATATTAACGCCATCCCATAATTAGACCAGCTAAATTTAACATCCTTTAATCTTAGGATCAAATCCCACTTCCCATCAGCCTTTTAGACCGTATAATCCCAAAACTGCAATTTCCTGGAGCGCTTTTCAATATGGCTGACGTTCTTTGTCTTGGTGAAATTCTTGTCGATTGGGTCTGCACCACAGTAGGGGCCGAGCTGGACAAAGCTCAGCACTTTACCAAGGCAGCCGGCGGTGCCCCCGCTAATACGGCCGTTGGGCTGGCTAGGCAAGGAATTAGTACTGCCTTTATCGGACGCACGTCAGACGATGCCTTTGGCCGCTGGTTGCGATCGATTCTTGAAGATGAAGGCATAAACGTTGATGCTGCCATCCTTGACCCTGCTGCGCAGACGAGAATGGCCTATGTGGTCACCACCGCCACAGGCGACCGAAAGCTGGCCGAATTCTCCCGTATAGCTTGCGCTGACACAAAATTACAACCAAACGATCTAAAGCAGCACCTCTTTGCTCAAGCCAGCGTTCTGCACTTCGGCTCAATCTCATTAATTGAGAGTCCCGCGGCTGAAGCCACTAAAAAAGCAGTTGAGCTAGCCCGCGCTAGCAAGCTTCTTGTTTCTTACGATCCCAATGTACGCATCAGCCTGTGGCCTTCTAAAGAGACTTGCAAGCAGACCATTCTCAACACTCTTAACTGGGCTGACGTTGTCAAAATCAACGAAGATGAACTGGAATTCCTCACTGGCTCCCGCGAATTTGCCGCTGCAGACGCACTGCGCGCTGAGCACGACCTACCAATGTTGATTATTACCCTCGATTCCCGTGGTTGCTATTTCGCCACCAAAGAAGGCGGCAAGCAAGTACCGGGCTTCCAAGTAGAGCTTGTTGAAGCAACTGGAGCAGGGGATGGCTTCAATTCTGGAGTTATCGCTGGCCTACTGCCTTACATCAAGAGCGCTCCTGATCGTAGAGAAGCTTTGCTAGCTCTTGATCACGCCAAACTCTCCGAAATAGTTCGCTCAGCTAACGCCATCGGTGCAATTACTTGTACAAAGCCAGGAGCTATTCCAGCTTTGCCTCACACCGAAGAGATCGCCACCTTCTTGCAGAAAATGTCTGTCAAGAACTGAGCATAGTCCTAGGCCCACAAGAATAAGTACTAATTCTCAAGAAGCTGACGCTAACTCCAATGAGCGTCAGCTTTTTTGTTGGCAACATTAACAAACAATCAATTGCGTCTGCCCCAGGGCAAGACGTAGGTTGTCATTATCTCCCAACCTTTCTCTCCCTCAGCAACCCATAAAGCCTTTAGAAAAACCCATCCAGTACTGCTCAATCAGCAATGAACTTTTGAAGTCTAGCTTCATCGACTGAGCCGGCTTTTGCCTACTCGAAATCGATAGACGCTCTGTCTGTTCATGAATGTTTTGGTGCGCATTAACTTGATTTGTTTCCTCGTCGTGGCCCCCCCCCGGGATTGTCGTCATCTCTAGGTTTCCACTCCTTGGATTCAAACATTTGTTTGCTCTCCTCAGTGTCACCCTCGGCAAGGGTTCCACTCCGTGGAGTCAAACATATCCTCCGTCACCAACTTGTCTCAGCATGGGTTCACGCCTGTGTCTCTCCCATCTGGGCTAGAGAGCGAGACAAGCCAACATAGCCCAAAAACAGTCATCAAAAGGAGCACTACCATGCGTATGGATCAGTACATCGGCCTCAACAAGTGGGCCCAAGAGAGAGTTTCGCAGTCAGAGGTTGTCCGTGAGGTCGGCGTTCGCATTCTTTCCAATGGAAAGGTCGAGCAGTTCGATCGTACCGGCCCTGTGGCCCTCGTCGTCAAAGAAGTGATTGGTCACCTCCCCGGAGTCTGGAAGGACCACGTCGCCGACCTGCATCGTTACACGATGCCCAATGGGTCGGTGTTCGAGGAGTTCGTTCAGGCCGAACCGTGGAGTGGCGGACCGTGCTATCACATCGCCCTGAAGAACAAGAAGGGCGCGGTGGTGCGGCAGTCGCTTTGGACCGATGAGGAGTTGGGGAACGCCTAAGTAGGCGGGGGGAGGGAATTGGGAGCTTTGCTTCCTCTAATCCCTCCCCTTTTTTCCTAGATATACTCTTGCATATAGTAAAGGTACTATTGTATTCGCCGTCAAGAGCCTATAATGGCAGAGATGTGTCAGTAATCGGAGCAGAAATCTTGATGTCTAAAGTCAACTCGGCCAAAACCACCATGGCATTGGGCTTAGCCTTAGGTCTCATTGGCAGTGGGTCTATCGCTCTTGCTGAGACTGTCAATTATCCTCA
>CALRJJ020000219.1:0-7684 GCA_943367505.1 Flavobacterium psychrophilum
AATGCCATCATGCGGTAATCCCACCAAGAAAAATGGCCGGCCCCCTGCTCAAATTCGCGAAAGCTGTCAATCATTCCTAATTTGACCAGTTGACGGAAGCATTCACGCTCAGGCTCGCTGACAAGGACCTGCCCTATCCACTCGGCCGGATCATGGACGTCACGATCTTCCGGGGCAATATTGAAATCTCCACAAATAACTAACTTGTCTGAAACCACTCCATTTTTGACGTGGCGTTCTTCTATATAAGAGATCAGGGCTTTAAACCAGGCCAACTTATATTCGTATTTGGCTGAGCCGACTTCTGAGCCGTTGGGAACGTATAAGTTGAGAATGTACACACCATCGACACAAACTTCTATCAAACGGCTTTGAAGGGGCTCAGGTGAGCCTGGTAGAAATTTGCTGACGCATTCGGTGGTGCTCTTAGAAAGTATGGCCACACCGTTATAGGTTTTCTCCCCTACGACATGAGCGCTATAGCCTATTTCAGAAAGCTGATCAAAAGGAAACTTTTCTTCAACGGTTTTCAGCTCTTGCAAACAGAGATGATCTGGTGAAGCGCTTTTGAGCCAATCTAAAAGATGAGGCAACCTAACAGTTATGGAGTTGACATTCCAACTTGCAATGAGCATGGCTCTCCCTAATTGAATCTAAATTTGTTGAGGGTAAAGGGCAAAAAGTAAGGCAAAAGTGAATGGAAGTCTTATATCTAACTCGATTTAGCTAGTAAAAATCTAGTCTCTCTGCGCCTTTTAGCAAACATTGCTCATTGTGATTAAGTGGCCAAAAAAAATTTGACTTTTTTGTAGCACAGAAATATATGCGATCGGTGCAAAACCTGTAGATAACCCAGCAAGTAGTAGCCCACTGTCAGTCTATGGTCGCCGAGATTGGCTTAAACACTTGCTTCATTATGCAACTGAAGATACCGGTGAGGGTCCCCGGACATAGATATACAACAGTGGTATCAGTAGCGATACCATTTAATGATAACTAGATGCCATCTGGCTTACATTGTAGACATAGTAGAAATATCACTAGTGAGCAAGACACTAAGCCCTACCAAAACAGGCCAGATAAACTCAAAACGACCAAGCTTCAAACCCGCATGAATAGTCATTTCAGTTCACTTTTAGCCGAAAACATGAAAGTGCCTAGCACAATTTTTTGGCAATGCAATAGGTGTATATGTCCTTGTGGATCCTAGTATCTATACCGTTTCTAGGCCGATCCTTGAAGAGGGTTACCGTGCTTGCCATTGCGCCTTTCGGAAAATCCTTTTATGTGGTCTTCGATGAAATTGGGTATTTATGCCCCTTTTAGACCTTTACGATATCGACTTTCATGTGTAAATTGAATACATGTTGAAGGTGGTTGATAAATCCAACTAACCACCCAAAAGCAGTTACCTATTGTTAAGACCGTAGACAAAAAAAACGGACTTGGAACTGTAGGAACGACTTCGTCTCAAGACATCTGCGCCAGAGTGCAGTTTGCTTGAGGTGTACCTTCGCGCCCCAATAAGCACCCCCTTGTCACCCGACAGCCATACCTGAGGAACCGAATATGCCCAAAAAGGTCCTAATTGCACTGCCTCCTGCCATGCTAGAGCAAGTCGACTTCATCGCTCAGTGCGAACACCGCACCAGATCAGATCTGATAAGAGAAGCTCTTCGCCGGTACCTCGATAATTTCAGAAGGCAGCAAGGTGGGGCCCACCTTTCCGTCAGCACCATGGAAGTATCTGAAAATTACTCCACAATTGGAGCCGCTTCTACCCCTTCCTCGTCTACATAAGACTGCCGGTCTGTATCAAACAATCAAAAGAGACCGCCTCATGTCGAGGCGGTCTCTTTTGCTATTGCAACAGGTACACTTAAGTGGTAACAACAGTTGCCATAGAAGAAACAAATATGCTGCATAACCTCGAAGAAGAAGAGCGTGTCAAGGGCATACTTGCAGTGCTCGATCACTGCTTTTCCCTGGCCACCAAAATCAATGAAATCGTTTCTCGCATGACCGAAAAAAGGGTCACTCTTGAAGAGAAGATGATTCGCACCTATTTTCATCAGCTTGCCGCCAATTTAGTTAGTTGCGCCGCATCAATACACCAGAGCCTTGCCAATGCCTATGGTGATGGCACCACTAGGCACGAACAGAAGACCCAGGCCATCGTCGCCCTAGCCTCAGAGCTGCTAAACCTCTCTAATGCCTTAGAGGAGCTTCTAGCGGCCTCTGAAGTAATAGTTGATGACTTGCTTAAGATCTTGAGATATGACTTGAATTTTCTCGAGCAATATTATGAGTATGGTTTGTACACCAAACTAACTAATGAGTGCGATTTCGTTTCACAGTCGCAAGAACTATTGCAGAGAATAAACCAGCAGGCAAAGAACTAGCCAGCGTAAGCACCAGACTTACGCAAAGCTTTCTCAGCTTTTTGCCTGACCTGGGCATCTTCATCGTCGCGCAGAGCATTCTTGAGGCTTTCGACAATTGGTGCCAGTTCAAGATCACGCTCAGCGTTCTTGGCAGCATTTTTAGAATTGGTATTTTCTTTGATTTTGGCCAGCATCTTACCAAGAGCCTTTGCCGCTTCTCTGCGCACCAGAGGGTATTGATCTTCTAGTTGTTCAGAAACAGCTAGAGCAATCGAAACTGCCGGGTGCTGATAGCGCTCTAAGGTAATTGTTGCTTCCATGCGCACCCATTCATCAGAATAGGTAAGCAAGCCCATAATAGCTTTCAAGTAAGGTTTAATGGCACCAGGCTTCTCTTGAAACCAGCGCAAAGCCGTCAGTCTAACGTAGACACTGGGATGGCCCAAAGCGTCGGCATAAAGCCTGGCACTAGATTTGAGCAATTGCTCAGTAAGCCCAATGCGAAAAGAGCGCGGTTCAAAACCTGGATAGTCATGCTGAATAATCATATTAGTGACAAAGTCAGCTAGGGTATCGAGGTCGCTGGCGGAAGAAGTGTTCATCTGGTCTAATCCGTTCCGTTTCCGTGAAATACCATTCCAATAGTAAGCTATTGGCCAAACAAGCCTTGAAACGGATTGAACCCTGGTGGCAACTGCGGCATATTGCCGCCGCCAAAAGGACTTCCGCCAAAGGGATTCTGACCAGGTTGCAAGCTCGGGAACTGGCTTTGGCCAGCTTGGCCCGGTTGCATCATCTGCATCATACCAGAGTAGGGATTGGTATTAGCCACCTGCCCCTTTGTCACATATCCGTACATAACAATTTTCTGCTGGAACTTACGGTCTTGGCCGAAAACAACTTGAGCCGCCTGCACGTACATCTGTTGACTATTCACTTTTGTAAAACGCAAAACTGATTCTTCATAGCGTTTTCTTGGTTGACCAGTGGCACGCATAATCTCATTGCACTCAGCCACAATGTCCTGCTCAAGCACATTAGGAGCAAGCTGACGCACTTGGTTTTTCAAAGTGCGCTGAACAAACTCATTACCTGACAAGCCTTTTGCATACTGACTAGATTGAATATCACCAAAAGAGAAAATGACAGGAACCGGCATGCTCTGTGCCATTTGCTGCATCATCTGCCCCATCGGCCCCATATTAGCAAAGCTCTGGCCACCCATCATTTGGGCCATTTGCTGGTCGGCACCAATATCTTTACCCGGTACTGAGAACATTACCTTGGCAGGAGCCAAGACAATACCTCCCCGTGTATCTTGAGCAAACATAAAATTGGTAGAGCCCTTGGCGCCCGACTTGAAGATTTTCAAAACTTTGCTAGCTTCATCGGGATCGATTTTGTAGCAGATTGGATCTTGTTCAACCCGCCAAACTGTTAGGTCGCCGCCCCAGTTTCCGCGATAATCAGAAGGGAAGCTCTTAGCGATTGTGCCGGAGAACATGGTGGCCTCACTAGCGGCACCACTAAGTGGTTTCTTCACTAATGAATTATCAAGCTGGGGCGTCATCGCCTTAAGAATAATAGGGAAATTGGCACCGTTGCCACTGGTGATTTGCTCAATACGACCGTAGAGCTTGGTGGTGGTAGCCTGAGCCTGAACCTGAGTCTGAGTAGATTTAGGGGCCGCGGTAGCCGTCTTTGCCGCACTGCCGGTCAAGCCCGCCTGTGCGCGAGCCGCCGCTGCCGCAGCTTCTTTCACATGAGGAAGGTCAATGACAGGTTGCACAATAACAGGATCGGCGTAAGACTCATTAGTTGTTGAAGCACTAGAACCAGTAGACGCAGTGCTAGCCTCACCGCTAGTAGAAGCCGCTGGAGAAGCAGATGCAGATGTAGACGCAGACGTAGATGTAGATGTAGATGCAGACGTAGCAGTCTCGCTCTTAACTGGCTCCACGCCAGTAACCTCAGAAGGCAAACCCGAATTGGCTTCTCCATCAGCGCCATAGGCTGGTTGAAACACGGCTAACGGGCTCAATACTTGCAGCGCCAGCGAAAAGCTCAATAGCAATGCCGAGGTACGCTCAGGAAACTTTTTCATATTTCTCCACCTGTGACATCAGCAATGTGCCCACTGACAGCACATTTAACCCTGCCAATAAAGAATATGAAGCTTAAGCTCTGGCAGGAGTGGCTGCGCCGAGGATTACTTCGACTTTTTCAAGAATTTCAGGGCTCAGTTTAACACCGGCGGCTTTAACGTTTTCATCGATTTGAGCCACCTTGGTAGCTCCGATAATTACGCTGGCGACGTTATGGTGCCGCAAGCACCAGGCTAAAGCAAATTGCGACATAGTGAGGCCACATTCAGAGGCAAGCACACTTAGTCTTTGCACTTTTTCAAGAGTCTCGTTGGCCATCAGGTTGCGGCCCATCATAAAGACGTTTACTTTACTGTCGGCAGCGCGCGAATCGGCTGGTAGTGGCTTCTCTGGCAGATATTTGCCAGTGAGAACGCCCTGAGCGAGCGGTGAAAATACCACTTGCCCTACTCCGGTGCGCTCGCAGGCCGGTATCACCGATGCTTCGATGTTGCGTGTCAGCATGTTGTAGCAAGGCTGATTTGAAATTGGCGGCACTGCATTGAGTTCGTTAGCCACTCGATGAGCGTCCTCAATTTGAGAGCCACTCCATTCACTAACGCCCCAGTAAAGAATCTTGCCTTGCCTAGTCAAATCATCCATGGTGCGCACCAACTCTTCCATTGGTACTTCAGGATCGAAGCGATGACACTGATAGAGGTCGATATAGTCGCTGCCTAAGCGCTTAAGACTGGCATGGCACTGTTCATAAACATGCTTGCGCGAAAGGCCCTTATCGTTTGGGCCATCTCCCATCGGGAAAAAGACTTTGGTAGCAAGAAATATAGAGTCGCGCTTAATCGTCTTGATAGCTTTACCAACAACGCTTTCCGATGCACCCTGGGCGTAAACATTGGCGTTATCAAAGAAATTGATACCTTGCTCAAAGGCATGTTGAACCTGTTTGATGGAGTTCTTCTCATCAACTGATCCACCATGGGTTAGCCAGCTGCCCAGTGACACTTCACTGACTTTGACGCCCCATTTCCCAATTCTGCGGTATTGCATTTTCGTTATTTATCTTCAAGCGGCAACAAGAGAATGGTGATCATACCAGGGATAGACAGAACGAAACTGAGTAAAAAGAAATGAGGATAGCCAAGGGCACCTTGCAGCTTGCCACTATAAATGCCAGGTACCATCACGCCTGCCGCCATTAAGGCTGTGGCAATAGCGTAGTGGCCAGACTTGTATTTAGGGTTAACAGTTCTAAGCAAAAACACTGTATAGGCCGCGGTGCCCAATCCGTAGGCAAATTGCTCGATGGCGTTGCAAACAGAGGTAAGCAATACGCTAGGCGCTGCTGTAGCCATAAAGTAGTAGAGCAAAATCGCGGTGTTTTGAAAAATTGCGGTGGGCATTAACGTGCGCTTAAGTCCAAACTTACTAACGACAAAACCGCCTACGATACCGCCCAATAAGAGGAAGGCTACACCAACCCCTCCATATATAAGCCCAACAGTCTCAGTAGAAATGCCAAGGCCACCGACTTTGGGAGCATCAAGCAAAAATGGCGCCGCCATTTTCAACATGAGCGCGTCACCGAGTCGAAATATCAATATATAAAGAACAATCGGTATGATTGCCTTTTGGGCAAAGAACGTGCGAAAAACCGTGAAAAATTCAGAGAGACTAATGCCTGATTTCTCTTCGGTTAAAGCTGAAGGATCCTTCAGATTTTCTCTTGGCGCTTGCTGCGGCAAGCTAAAGAAATGAAAGATACTAAGCAAAGCAAAAATGGCCGCACAGAGCAAGAAAGCCACAGACCAGCCGCCTTTGACGCCAAAGGAAGACTGATGGGCAAGCCAACCAGCTAACATCACCAGTCCGCCTTGACCAAACAAAACGGCCATCTTATAGAAAGCGTTTCGTACTCCAACAAAATACGACTGCTGTTCTTTGTCCAAAACTTCAAGATAATAGCCGTCGCTGGCAACATCCTGGGTAGCGGAGATCAAGGCCATAATTGAAAACAGCACAATACTCAAAATGGCTATTTGACTGCTGGCCAGGCTCAAGGCCAGAGCTACACAGGTAAGCGCTAGAACTAATTGCGCCACCACGATCCATATTCTTTTCTTGCCTACCAGGTCAACCAAGGGCGCCCAGAGAAATTTGGCTACCCAAGCAAGATAGAAAGAACTAGTGACCACTCCAACAAAGTCATTGGACTCACCAAGATTTTTGTAGAAAATGACCGAGACAAGCACAACTAGAGTGTATGGAAGGCCGGAAGCAAAGTACAAAGTTGGAATAAATATTGCCGGCTTTTGTGCTTTCAAAATCTCTTCTCGATATAAAAAATTGTTCGTCAATGCTAACACTGCCGGTCAACAAATTGAAATATTCAATTAAGACAGCCTGCTATACGGGCTCAGCGCAGCACTTGAAAAGCAATTAGAGAGCGATAAATAGTACAATCAGAGTCTTAGACTGAAGCTACAAGAGAGACTGCAATGGCTGAATTGAAAGTATCGGATATCAAAAAACTCTACGAATCGCTACCCAAGAAGCATCAAGAAGCGAGAGAGAAATTTGGTCGACCGCTAACATTGGCAGAGAAGGTGTTGACATCACACCTTGATCACTGGCCCACTGAAGAAGTTAAGCGCGGCGAAACCTATGCCTTCTTAAGACCAGACCGAGTGGCCATGCAAGACGCCACGGCACAGATGGCTCTATTGCAGTTTATGCAAGCTCAGTTAAAAACAGTAGCAGTACCAAGTACGGTGCACTGCGATCACCTCATTCAAGCAAGAGTTGGCGCCGAGCAAGATATGGAGCGCGCTCTTGACGAAAACAAAGAAGTCTACGACTTCCTCGAATCAGCCAGCAATAAGCACGGCATTGGTTTCTGGAAGCCAGGCGCTGGCATCATCCACCAGGTAGTGCTAGAAAACTATGCCTTGCCAGGCACAATGATGATTGGAACAGATTCGCACACGCCTAACGCTGGTGGCCTGGGCATGGTTGCTATCGGTGTCGGCGGAGCCGATGCTGTTGACGTCATGGCCGGAGTAGCCTGGGGTCTGCGCTGGCCCAAGCTAATCGGCATTCACCTCAAAGGTAAGCTGAATGGCTGGACTTCGCCTAAAGACGTCATTCTCAAGATCGCTGGCATCTTAACTGTTGCTGGTGGTACTGGAGCCATTGTCG
>CALRJJ020000220.1:0-7674 GCA_943367505.1 Flavobacterium psychrophilum
CCTTCTATGCCGTATCGCTTTCGATGCTGCCCCTAATTGGCGAAGACTACTTTCCCACCATTGATGGTGGTGCCTTGCGCTTGCATGTTAGTGCCCACTCAGGCACCAGGGTGGAAGAGACAGAGCGCATTTTCAAGAAAGTAGAGAAAGCACTGCGCCAGACGATTCCATCAAATGAAATCGAATCGATTACGCAAAATATCGGTTTACCCATGAGTGGCATTAACTACGCCTATTCCGATAGTCAGACCGTAAGCGAAGCTGACGGCGAAATCATTGTCACCCTCAAAGAAGAGCGCAAGCACAATACTGAGTATTATCAACGGCTCGTGCGAAAAATGATGCAACAGCAATTTCGTGATCTTGCTTGTTATTTTCAACCAGGCGACATAGTCACTCAAATTCTCAACGCTGGTCTACCAGCCCCCATTGATATTCGCGTACTTGGTATGCACCGCGATAAAAACTACGAAATTGCCAAACAAATCAAACGAGAGGTTGAACGTGTGCCCGGGGCGGCAGATGTCTGCTTGCACCAGGTAGTGGATGCACCACACCTAAAATGGCAAGTTGACAGGGTGAGAGCCGAAGAAGTTGGGGTCACCCAAGAAGATATATCAAATGCCTTTTCGACCAGCTTAAGCTCAAGTTTTCAGACCAATCCCAACTTCTGGTTGAACTCCAAGAACGGCGTAGCCTATAACTTGGCGGCCCAAACGCCACAGCGCTCAGTAGCCAGCATGAGTGATATCAACCTCACCAGCATTACGCCAGCCCTGAGTGGTTCTGAACAAACACCGCGAGAGCCCCAACTATTGATGAACCTGGCCACTGCCACCAGAGCCCAGACAGCGGCTGTGGCGAACCACCTAAATGTGCAACCGGTGTTTGATATTTACGCAGCTTGTCAAGGCCGCGATCTCGGTGGGGTGGCAAAAGATATAAAGGTAATAGTCGATCGCGCCAAGGCCAATCTACCGAACCACAGTGGCACTTTCATTTTCATCGGCGGTCAGGTGATGAGCATGCAGCTAGCTTTCATTGCTTTGATTGCCGGTCTGGCTTTTGCCCTCTTATTGGTCTACTTCTTACTGGTCATGAACTTCCAATCATGGAGCGATCCGCTGATTATTCTAATGGCCATACCAGGGGCGCTCTCGGGTATTGTTTGGAGTCTCTTTGTTTGCCAGACGACTTTCTCCATTCCCGCTCTCATGGGCACAATTATGACCATGGGCGTGGCCTCTGCCAATTCTATTTTGATGATTACCTTTGCCAAAGAACAGCTAGCCGAGCATAGCGACATGGATGCCAAGGGAGCGGCACTCAGTGCCGGTTATCAACGCTTCAGACCTGTTATCATGACAGCGACGGCCATGATTATCGGCATGATTCCTATGGCGATTGGTGGTGGTCAGGGCGGTTCTCAAAATGCCCCAATCGGACGCGCTGTAATCGGCGGCCTGCTTGTGGCGACAATGTCGACTCTGATTTTCGTGCCTCTAATATTTAGCCTAGCAAGAAAAAACAAAGCGAAAAAAGAAACCGCGAGGTCAGCCCATGTGGATAGTTGAACTCGCGCTCAAACGGCCGCATACTTTTATAGTTATGGCCCTAGCCATTGCTCTTTTTGGCGTTATGTCCATCAAGCAAATGGCAGTAGATATTTTCCCCTCAATAGATATTCCAATTGTTAGCTGTGTCTGGACCTACACAGGCATGTCGCCCTACAACGTGGAGAACTTAATCACTACAGTGACTGAGCGCTGGCTCACCTCCACTGTCAATGGCATTGAGCACATTGAGTCGACCTCGCTTTCAGGCATGTCGATTATCAAAGTCTATTTGCACAAGGGCACCGATATTGGTGAAGCAGTAGCCATGGTCACCGCCATGGGCAATGCCGTATTGGAGTACTTACCCGCTGGTATGACCCCACCATTTGTCACTGTATCTAGTGCCACCGATGTGCCTGTCTTGCAACTAGGCATCAACAGCAAGACCATGAGCGAAGCAGAACTTTTCGACATCGCTAACAACTTCGTTCGCAACCAGCTCGCTACGGTGCAAGGAGCCACCATCCCCTTCCCTTATGGCGGGAAGTACCGCCAGGTCATGATCGATCTCAATCCACAGGCCATGGTAGCCTGCGGTGTATCGGCCAACGACGTCACCAAAGCTATCAATTCACAAAGCATCATTGCCCCGTCAGGCACAGCCAAACTTGGCCCCTACGAATACATTATGACTCTCAATAATGTGCCGGAGAAAATTGGCGAACTAAACAATATTCCCATCAAATCTGTTAAGGGTTCTGTGGTTTTCGTGCGTGACGTGGCCTTTGTCCATGATGGCTTCCAACCTCAGTTGAACATAGTCAACCAAAATGGCAGGCGTGCTGTTCTCTTTAACATTCTCAAAAATGGAAGCGCTTCTACTCTTGCCGTAGTTGAAAACGTCAAGCAAGTATTGCCGCGCATAAAACAAATTGTACCAGCGGCCTGCAACATTGAAATATTGGTAGACCAATCTGTATTTGTGCGTGACTGTGTCAACGATGTAATTCGCGAAGCCTGCACCGCAGCAGGCTTAACAGCTCTGATGATGTTAGCTCTGTTGGGCAGCTGGCGCAGTACTCTGATTGTTGCCACTAGCATCCCTCTGGCCATGATGGCATCGATTATTGGCCTGCACATAACCGGTCAAACCATAAATTCGATGACCCTAGGAGGATTAGCTCTAGCCGTTGGCATGCTAGTCGATGACGCCACTGTTGAAGTAGAAAACGTGCACCGCAACATGGCCATGGGCAAAGACATTGTCACGGCCATACTAGATGGAGCCCAACAAGTTGCTACACCGGCCATGGTATCAACCCTTTCTATTTGCATAGTTTTTGTTCCAGTGGTCTTCTTAACTGAACCATCTCGTTCGCTTTTTGTTCCCTTAGCAATGGCTGTGGTCTTTGCCATGCTTGCCTCTTATGGGCTGTCGCGTACCATCGTTCCCCTCATGAGTAAGCACCTGCTGGCCCATGAACACGAAGGCCCAGAAAAAGAAGAGTCTCCTGAGGTTCCCAAAAAGAAACCCGGCTTTTTCCGTTCTATCTATTTAGTTATTGATGGCGGCTTCGAATTTCTAAGAGAGCAATACAAACATGTACTTGAGCAAGCTCTCAATCATCCCCGCCTCTCCATTGGAATTTTCCTAACATTTTATTCCTGCTCCCTGCTCTTGCTACCAATGATTGGTCAAGATTTCTTCCCCGCCATCGATGCTGGGCAGTTAAGACTGCACGTCAATGCCCGCCCAGGAACAAGAGTTGAAGAAACCGAGCGCCTGTATAAGAAAATCGAACAAGCCATTCGCAAATTGATACCAGAAGAAGAAGTCAAACTGATTACCGACAATATCGGCATGCCAGTCAGCGGCGTCAACTATGCATTCTCAGACAGTCAGACCATCTCAGAGGCCGACGGTGAAATTCTCGTCACCTTAACAGAAGAGCGCGCTCATCCCACGGTTTACTATCAAAAAGAAATCCGCAAGATGCTCACCCATGATTTCCCCTCGGTGATCTACTATTTCCAACCGGCCGATATCGTCACCCAGATTCTCAATGCTGGTCTGCCTGCCCCAATCGATATACGCATTATTGGCTTAGACCAGACCAAGAACTATGAGCTAGCTCAAAAAATCAAGCGCGACGTAGCAAAAGTTAGAGGTGCGGCTGATGTCTGTTTGCACCAGGTTGTAAATGCACCACAGTTTGTCTGGTCTGTCGATCGCACCAGAGCAAACCAAATGGGCTTGACCCAAAGGGACATTTCCAATTCATTCTTAATTTCGCTTAGCTCCAGTTTTCAAACAGCACCCAACTTTTGGCTCAACACCGAAAATGGTGTCAACTATAATTTGGCGGCGCAAACTCCACAGTACAAAATATCGAGCTTAGATGACATGCGCATAACAGCAGTGACCTCATCGACCTCTAGCGCTAAAGCCGCCGCCCAAACTGCCAATCAGTCGCAAGCACCAATTGTTGTACAGCCGCCGCTCTTAACTAACGTTGCGGCTTTCGATAGAGCTGGAACACCAGCAGTGGTTAATCATCTTAATGCTCAACCGGTCTTTGATGTCTATGCCGCCTGCCAGCAAAGAGACCTCGGTGGGGTATCAGCTGAAATTGAGAAGATTTTGGCCAAGTATGAAAAAGACCTGCCCAGAGGCACCTTCCTTGTAATGGGAGGCCAGGTCAATAGTATGAAGTCGGCCTTTGCCGCCCTGATATTCGGTCTGATTTTTGCCCTACTACTGGTCTATTTACTTTTAGTAGTTAACTTCCAGAGTTGGCTTGACCCTCTGATTATCTTGATGGCCATTCCTGGGGCCTTTACCGGCATTCTCTGGAGCCTCTTTGTCAGCCAAACGAGCTTCTCTATTCCTGCGCTCATGGGCACAATCATGACGGTTGGTGTGGCCTCGGCCAATTCAATTTTGATGGTAACTTTTGCCAACGAGCAAATGGCCGAACACAAAGATATGGACGCCTGGCATGCCTCTCTTAACGCTGGCTATCAGCGCTTCAGACCAGTAATGATGACAGCCACAGCCATGATTATCGGCATGATTCCCATGGCCATCGGTGGTGGCCAGGGCGGCTCGATGAACGCTCCCATTGGTAGGGCGGTAATCGGCGGCTTAACAGTTGCCACATTCTCAACCTTGTTATTTGTACCCCTAATGTTTTCTCTATTGCGAAAGAGGCCGAAGTGACAATTAACCGACAAACCAATCAATCTAAATCTAGATCTAAATCTAGAGAGCGCAATGAGAATGGCTTAGGCAAGCTAATCATTGTCGTGATTGTGGTGGTGATAATTCTCGCGACTCTTCTTGTGCTTGGTCTATTGCCTCGCTTTGAACGCAAGAAAGATCTAGACAAAGCCACCAGTGAAACTATCGGCGCACTACCTGTAGTGCGGACAATTGTCGCTTCGCTTGCCAATGAAACTGAAAAGCTTGTCTTACCCGCTAACATTGGCGCCATTCAGTACACCACAATTTATGCTCGAGTAGATGGCTACCTCACAGGCCGCATGGTTGATATCGGCGACCTGGTAAAAAAGGGCCAGCTTCTAGCTGTCATAGACACCCCCACTGTGGACCAAGAACTAGAACAAGCACGTGCCGATTTACTAAGAGCCAAGGCCACCGTTGACCAAACCAGAGCACAACTAAAAGAAGCCGTGGCGCAAAAAGCAACAGCCCAGGCCAATGTAGTAAAAGCAAAAGCCAATGTTGACTATGCCACAGTAACGGCTACCCGCTGGTCTAACTTAGCCACCAGAGGGGCAGTTAGCCTTCAGTCTCGAGATGAGAAAGTACGGTTTCTCGATACAACCTCAGCTGAGTTAAAAGCCCAAGACGCTGATGTACTGGCAGCTGAAGCAAAGGTAGTGGCAGCCCAATCACAGATACAAGAATCGTTGGCCGAAGTCAAAGCCAAGCAAGCTGAAGTGCGACGCTTAGAAGTAGAGCAATCGTTCCAAAAAGTATTGGCACCATTCGATGGCATTATCACTTTGCGCAAAGTCGACCCCGGTGCGCTGATCACCAAGGGCAGTCAGTCGAACAACTTAGAGTTATATCAACTAGCCCGCATCGACAGGTTGAGGGTCTACGTCAGCGCTCCTCAGCGTGTTGCCCGCTATCTCAAGGCCGGGCAACTGGCCGAAATTACAGTACCCGAATTTGCCGATCGCAAGTTCAACGGCATCGTCACCAATGTTAGCGGTGCTCTTGACCCGAGTACAAGAACTCGACAAACAGAAATTCAAATTGACAACAAAGACCGCTCACTGCTGCCCGGCATGTACGCTGAAATCAAATTAACTGGTGCCAGAGAAGGTAAGTGGATTCGCGTACCAGGAACGACTCTAGTAACCAGGCCAAGTGGACAGTTTGTCATTGTAGTCAAAGACGGCAAAGCAAAATATCAACCAATTGTCATTGGTCGCGATTTTGGTAGCGAAGTGGAAGTAAAAGAAGGATTGAGCGGCGGCGAGCATGTGGCGGTGAGCCCCAATGACGATTTAATTGACAACGAGCCAGTGCAAGAGCAAGAACTTAAGCAAGACAAAGAATCAAGCGAGTAAGCAGCTTCGCTCTAAATTCATTCATCATTTATTCGACTAAGCCAAGCAAAAACGTGCCACCGACAAAGAGACTAAAGGCACCAGCCAGCCCGCCGCCAAGAAGATATAGCGGCCGCCAGCCAGAAGCTGTGCCGAAACCGCCGAGCGACAAGAGAGCAATGCCGGTATTCGAGGCTACCAGACCAATAACAAAGGCTGCCAGCATAGCTATAGCAGTAGATTGAGAAGCGACACCACCAACGGCCGATATCAACAGAACCTGGGTCGCTGTTTCAGCCCCAATACCGTGAAGCATACCAATAGCAAAGGTTCCGCGCGCCGAAAGTACCGGCTCTTCTTCATTCAAAGTCTGCTTTGTCAGCTTAGCAAAGGCGCCTCGCAAAAGAGAATAGAACGCAGTCCAGCGACTTTTGAACTTAAAAGTATCGGCATTTTTGATGGCACCAAATACAGTATTGAGTAAGTACAAACCAAGAACCACAAGAGTGACGCCAACCACCCGCTCCATTACCTTATCAATCCAGGCTGGCAAGAGAGCAGCAAATGAGATAGCAGCCAGACCAAGAACAGAAATGACTAGAGCATGCCCTAGCGCATAAGCCAGAGATAGCGTCAGCCCTTTCCGGCGCAGGCGAGGCTCTCCGGCACTGGCACCGCAGATATCAACCAGGGCAGCGATGTGATCAAGGTCTATTCCATGCCTAAGACCCAGAATTAGTGCTGTTCCTAGTAGAGGCAGTTGAATCAATTTATCACTTTATACCGTTGTAGCTTTATCTTGAAATAGATTCTACACTTCAAAGAGCAGTAATTTGAGGGAACTGCCAATCTTGCCTTCTAATAGAGCCAAGAAGTAAAGTGTTAGTCTCTCGGTGGTATCCTGTCTGAGTAATCATAGGCATTCTCTATCTGGACAACAAAGCCGTGGGAACCTATTCTCAATCACAAGCGACCGTGACGGGCTGGTCAATTAGAGTCAAAGGCACAGTTCAAGGTGTTGGCTTCCGACCAACTGTTTTCACCCTCGCCAACCAACTGGGCATCAGCGGCAAAGTAATCAACGACGGTGATGGTGTATTAATAGAAGCCTTTGCCCCCAAGGAGACCTTGGAAGCTTTCATTCAAGCCATTAGAGAGAAGTCACCCCCACTTGCTCGCATCGAGTCAATTACATATAAAGAGCTTGAAGATCCTTGTGTTATCGCGACAAGGACCATACCAACTTCATTTGCCATAGATACGAGCAAAAGTAGCACAGTGGCAACAAATATAGCCGCCGATGCTGCCACATGCCAGGCCTGTCTCAGCGAGATCTTCTGTCAATCTAATCGTCGCTTTCGCTACCCATTTACAAACTGCACCCATTGTGGCCCGAGACTCTCGATCATTAAAGCAATTCCGTACGATCGCGCCATGACCAGCATGGCTGCATTTCTTATGTGTCCTGACTGTGAAAGCGAATATCAAGATCCAAAGGACCGCCGCTTTCATGCTCAACCAAATGCCTGTAGGCTAT
>CALRJJ020000221.1:0-7668 GCA_943367505.1 Flavobacterium psychrophilum
CAAGGCCTACAACCAGGATGACGAGGAACATGGAGATTTCAATAGGTCCAACCATTTTCAACTTCATCAATTCAGCACTAGCTGGCAGCATCTGGCCGAGGGCATCAGCGCCGACTAACAATCTTGGAATGCTGTCAGTGGCAAGCAACCAAGGAATGATGAAGATGATTTCAATATCAAAGAGAATAAATAGAATGGCATACAAGTAGTAGCGCACGTCGAATTGCACGAGGGCTTCTTGCATGGGCTTCATGCCACATTCGTAAGGCTGATTCTTAATTGAGTTAGGGCGGTGATAGCCAAGAGCTAGTTGCAAAACCCAAGCCAAGAGAATCATCCCCAGGGCTGGAAGGGCGAACCCTACTGCAACGAATAAAAATATCTCGCCAAGCTGCAACGAACTCTGATCCACTTTTGTTGCTCTTCCTTACTAATGGGTACTCCGTGGTAAAGCATAGCAGGCTAAAAGCCGGGTGGCATACGCCGTAGATTATAGCCAGGTAAGCACCCGCCAATATATCGCTGCGTACCTCTCTAGATACCTATATCCGCATGAAGCTCCCTGAGAGCGAACTCATCAATTACGGATTGCAACTTTCCGATAATTAAATCGCTGAAATGGGCATCATTAGTAGAAATACGCACGATTGAACTAGGAAATAATGGTTAACAAAACCGGCATCTTGAGCGTTCCTCTTGTAGTCTCCTAAATAGGTAGGTAAGAGGTACTGGAATCCCTTGAGAGCAACAGTTTCAATAACAAACGTAATTAGCGCCCCAGAACACAGCAAAAATAATCCGATGACCATGCAGCAACTTCCGCCCAAACGCTTCAAAGAACTTGATCAACTTTGTCAGAAGCTGGGAGTTACCTGCGGGCGCATGGGCTTAATCAATGAGGCGCTCACCCATAGTTCGTATGCCGCAGAAAATCCCGGTAGCCAAGACTATGAAAAACTAGAATTTTTCGGCGATGCTGTGCTGAAATTCGTCATCAGCGAATATCTTTTAGAACGCTTTCCTGATTACGATGAAGGTCAACTAACTGAGCTTAGAGCTGTCTTAGTTTCAGACCGGATATTGGCCGAAATAGGTGAGCAGTTCAACTTGAGCAAATATATTTTGCTTGGTCGCAACGTGCAAACTCGACCATCAATCACTGCTAACGCCATGGAAGCCCTGATTGGAGCGATTTATCAAGACCTTGGTTTATTCCAAGTGCAGACGCTTCTCGTGCGCCTATTTGGCCATCAGACCACGGTAGTTGATCGCGACGAAATCAAAGATAACTACAAAGCGCAATTGCAGGAATTTACACAATCCCGCGCCGAAGGCACTCCTAGCTATGTAGTAGTGAGCACAGACGGCCCGCCACACGACCCGATTTTTACAGTAGTTGTAAAACTTGAAGGTAAGCCTTTGGCCGAGGGAAGTGGTAAGTCAAAAAAAGCAGCGGAGCAAGAAGCGGCTAAATTAGCTTTCCAAGCGCTGCAAGATCCAACTCGCTCAGTCGTGGCCTAAGGCCGCCCCGAGCTCATTAGAAAAGAAATAGACAGAAGAGAAAATAAAAAAAGGAGCATCACCGATGCTCCTTTTTAAGTTGTTCGTTTGCTCTAGAAGATTAAGCTCGAAGAGTTTGTTCGAATTTACTGAGCCAAATCTTGCAAGGTTGGAGCGCCAGCCGGAGCAGGCTGCACAGAGCCAGTGCCATTGACATCAGATGGAGCTAAATCAATGCGATTTCCACCTGGGGCCGGGGCTTCAGTGTTGCCAACAGATGTGGTTGTAGTTGCTGGAGCAGCGGTGACGGTATCAACCGATTGCTCAATACCAGCAGCAGAGGCAAGTTCTCTTGCTTTTGTACGCAATACCAAAGCTTGCTTGTCAGCCTGAGCAGCTTTGTACTCAGCTTCAGCAGCTCTTAAGTGAGCTTTAGCAGCTTCTAGCTGTTGCTTAGCTTGATCTAATTTTTTGTGGGTAGTTGAAACCTTGGCTTCAGCCATATCAACTTCTAGGCTCGTTGGAGCAGCTACTGGAGCTGAGACAACTGTAGTCGAGCTGGCAGATTTACCGAGTTTGAGAGGATTGGCGTGAGCCGCTGGCGCCACCAAAAATGCACTCAACCCGAATGCCAAAACTGTAAGTGCTTTCCTTGTCATGAAGAATCCTCATAAATACTTTGATCTCAGACCGATAATCAACAAGCAATTATTATAAGGAATAACTTGCCAACCAGATAGCTCAAGATTGGCCCCCGGTGCGCGTTTCCGAAGAGATGACGGTGAGCCGAATAGGGCACTATTAGCAATACAATTGCGCCCCATACGATAGACAAAAGATCACTCCAGGCAACCAAGGTATCACCAGCAGATATGTCGATGCGCGGATCAACTAGTCGATTATGAGGTGAAAATAATGCCAGCATTTAGAGCCGTTAAAGCCTTCTAAATGGTGAATTTCTGCAAAGAAACCGCAATAAGTATAAATGTTCATTCAATACTGATGCAGTTCTCTTGAAAGCTACATATCTATTGTTCTATATTCTCTACTTCGCCTGTGCGCGATTGGGCTTTTGACCGAAAGCTCCAAGTTGGCCTTTAGCCAATTTCTGGAGTTGCAGGGCAAGAGCGCCTGAGGGCAGTAGATTTACGAACCAATCACTTAGCTTTGCACCTCTTGAGCGTACCCCGCTCAGAGACAACCACAAAGCACTGGCGCCGGTGGTCGTTGAGCATAACGAACAAAGACCACACAATTAAAAGGACAAGGGAGTGACTATTTCAGTGACTGAACAGCAGCTAGAACCCAACTCGAAATCAGAATTCGAGCGACTTCTCGAACAATCTTTAAGTTTCAAGTTTGAGCAAGGGGACATTGTCTCAGGCGGCGTAGTCCGTATCGAAAGAGACGGGATACTCGTAGACGTAGGCGGAAAATCTGAAGGCTTCGTGCCGCAGAAAGAAGTTTCCAACATGCCTATCGACAAAATAGATGATGTCGTTAAAGTCGGCGAAAAGTATGAGTTCTACATTCTTAGAGAAGAGAACGAGAACGGTCAGCTAACTCTCTCACTGAAGCGTGTTGCTCAGGCGAGAGGATGGGTCTTACTGGAAAACCAGAAGAAGAACGACGAAACCATTCGCGCCAAGATTTCAAACGTTGTCAAAGGCGGCGTAGTTGTAGACGTATACGGTCTACGTGGTTTCGTACCAGCCAGCCAATTGCGTGTTAAAGGTACAACTCCAGAAGAATTGATCGGTATGGAAATACCAATGAAGATTCTGGAAACAGACACCAAGCGCAACAAACTGATCTTGAGCCAACGTCTTGCTGTGCAAGAAGAGAAAGCCGCTCAAAGAGAGAAGATTCTATCTACCCTCGAATCTGGTCAAGTAGTCACTGGCGAAGTTGTTCGTATCGCAGATTTCGGTGCTTTCATCGATCTAGGCGGCCTCGACGGCTTGCTCCCTATCTCAGAAATTTCATGGGAACGTGTCAGCCATCCATCAGATGTGTTGAAAGTTGGCCAAATGGTCACTACAAAAGTTCTCAAAGTCGATCAAGAGAAAGGCCATATCAGCTTGAGCCTCAAGCAAATGCAGCCTGATCCATGGAAAGAAATTGAAGACAAGTTCGGCGAAGGTCAAGTTGTGAACGGAACCGTTCGCAAGATTCAGAGCTTCGGTGCCTTTGTTCAAATCTATCCTGGTGTAGACGCTTTGTTGCCTACAGTTGAAATGTCTGAACAACCTACTGCTAAACCAGAAGAAATTGTTCAAGTCGGCCAACAAGTAAAAGCAATCATCAAGAAGTTCTCTCCTAAAGAGCACAAGATTTCCTTGAGCTTGAAAGGTATGGACGTCAGCGACTTGCTTAACTAATAGCCGCTGAAAAGCAGAAACTACAAAAAAAGACCCGAGCCCAGCTCGGGTCTTTTGTTAACTAAGCAATTTTTGTTAACTAAGTAAAACAGTCTGCAAAATCGATAATTTTGTTTCAATATATAACAGAATCAGGAACCAGCTAGCCAAGTGGCAGTCTGTGGTTTCACCGAAGCAGTCAAAAATGGCAATCTCAAAACTCGCTGGACTCATACCACCAATAGAACTATTTTTCTGGGTTGCACCACTTGGTCGCGCTATCCGTCTGTTCTTTGGCGCCTTCCAACCCACTTCGCTGCGCCAATTTTCCTATAGAAAATTCAAAGTCGCTTGCCTCTGGATGGGGCCAGAATCTTTCCACCTGGTTGCCCTGGCCGCTGTCACCGTAGCCATAGCTCTTACTATTCAATGCTGCATTGAATTACAAAAATACCAAGCTCAAGATCTCTCAGGAGCAGTGATTTCAATTGGCCTGCTGCGCGAAATCGGCCCCCTCACTGTCAGCCTGGCCTGGTGCGCCCGAGTCGCTGCCCGCATCGCCTCTGAGACGCAAGCCTATTACGACGCTCATAAAATTGAAGAATTTGCCCAGACCTTTGTTCTACCGAACTACCTTGCCACGGTGGCGATGTCGATTCCACTGGGTACCTATGGCCTTGTCATTGGCTTTATCACCGGCGCGCTAGTGGCTCCGATGTTAGGTGTCTCGTCGACTTCAATTTTTTTCCATTCAGCCCGAGACGGAATTCAGATGAAAGACATCATTGTCTATTTTATAAAGCTGATTTTGGTCAATCCAACCATAGGATTTTTTGCTGGTTGCGCCGCTGGTGCCACGACCAATCACAGCAATAATGCGGCACCATCAAATGCAGTTACTGCAACCTTTATAGTTGGTTTCTTTGCCAACCTGATAATCACTTACGCTGCCTATCTAGCGAGATAACAGAAAAGAATTTATGGACGATAAAGACAACTCACGCATGATCAGCGATGGCTCACTGGGAATTTTCACCGTGCTGTCAATAATTTTTCTACTGTGGGGATACCTCTGGTTCAAAGGCACTGGAATTTTAGGTGCCAACCAAACAATCAATATTCTCTTTCACGAAGTGGCACAGCTCAATGACAACGCTGACGTTTATTTAAACGGTATCAGAGTGGGAATGGTCGACCAAATCGTCTGGTTGAATGAGCGAAAAGTCTTAGTACGAGTGCGCATAACCACAAAGAAAATCCTCATTCCTCAGGGCTCTAACTTTAGAATTCTGACCAACGGTATCGTTGGCGCCAAATATATTGAAATCGATATTCCCCATGCACCAGAAATCAGAGCGGGTCTTCCGCCCCTGGAAGATAACGCTGAGGTACTCGGTACTGACCCTGCTAGACCAGAACTCGCTATCAACAAACTGGTAATTGCCCTCAGTAATGTTGATCCGCAAAAGCTAGTAAAAAACTACGAAGAAGATCGCACACGACTAGTACGAGCAGCCGATCAACTATCCATTTTAGCGATCAAGACTATGCCAGTGGTAGACAATGCCTTACCACTTGAACGTGACCTTACCGAAATAGCTCATGATCTAAGGCGCGTCAGCAAGAAAGTAGGTGCGCTGCTAGACAATCCACAATTCACAAACGATCTCAAAATAACCACAACCAAGCTCAAAGAAACAGCTGACTCAGTGCAAGTCACAGTGCGCGACATCAATACCACATTGAAAGATAAAACCCTAAGAGAAGATCTGCTCACCGCCCTGAAGAACCTGAACAACGCCACCGAACATGTGCAAAATTCAGTCACTGCCGTAGAAAAAATGTCTAAAGATCTAAAACTACGAACCGATGTCAAAGACATGCTTGTACAAGCACGCAAAACTCTCGACAAAGTTGATTCGCTCCTGAGCCGCCCTGGCTTTGGCTCTGACATAAAAGAAACACTGGCTACCACCCGCGAAGCGATTGGGCATTTAGATACTGTGGCCCGGCAGCTAAATCAAATTCTTGATAAGCGCGCACCAATAATGCACTTGATGTTTGGTCGCCCGGGCCAACTAAAATCTCCAACAACAAAAGATGCTAAAGCTAAAGACAAGAAGTCGCTAGCTCCAGAGCCGCAGCCAGCTCCAGTAGCGCAAGAAGAGCAGACGGGGCAATCTGAACAATCCGAAAAGACAGAGCCAACAGAGCCAAATCTAGAACGAAACTAAAGAAGAAAAAGAAAGAGAAAGCCAGTAAATGCTACTGGCTTTCTCTTTTCAATTAGGACATAGGTAGGCTAAGAGGGTATTCTAAGAAATTAGTCTTAGAATACTTTGTAGCTATAGCTACCAGCCAACTGTTTGTTGCCTTGACCTGAGCTAGTCTGAATGTCTTGGGCCAATTCATCATAGTCAGCATAGGTGTCTTTCACATGCTTATAATAAGCTCTGCTTTCAGTATCGGTAGGAGTTTTTGACTTCTCAGCATCAATGCTAGCAAGACGATTGATGAAATCACCAGAAGCACTAGAAGATAGCTGACCATCAGCTTGTTCAATTAAGATGCGGGCGAAAAGATCATCGCGACGCATGCTTAAGTCTTCACGAGCAGCTGGATAGAAGATGGTGATGCCATTAGTGGCGGTGAACTTAGCCAATACGATGGGGAAGCGAGAAGGAGTTGTTACTGACTTCCCTGAATAACCAGTTACTTGCATAGTTGGAGCGGTCATAGCCGAACCCTGAAGGATTACCACTGGTCTAGAAGTAGACGTAATAGTAGTCGTTGATACGGATGTATCAGCCATGGCTGGCAAGAATGATGTAATTGCGGCAAGGGCTGCCAACACTGGGCCCAATGTCTTTGTGGCTTTCATTTTAATCTGTCCTCCTGAGGTGACCTCGACCTCGACGGAGGGGATTCCAGATTGGTTCCATTATCGCTGAAATGTTACAAGAGCAAAATTGAATACTAGAACTTCGATGGAATTTTGCCAGTCAAAACCGCTTGGATAAAGGCTTGAACAACGTTTGGATCCCAACCTTTGCCAGCATTCTCAACAAAGTCACTTTGTACAGAAGAGGGATCTTTGCCCGGACCGCTGCGTTTAGGAGATGCTTGTTCGTGATAGCGATTGGCTAAACCAATAATACGAGCAGCCAGCGGAATTTCGTCACCCTTGAGGCCATGAGGGAAACCGTTACCATCGAACTCTTCATGGTGGGCTCTAACAATCGGTGCCAGATGCTGCAAGTCAGGGAATGACTCAAGCAACTCAGCGCCATCCATAGGGTGATTCATTACCAAGAGAAGCTCAGTATCGGAGAGATCGTCTTCAGCCTTCTGCAGAATTTGCGCAGCAGCACCAAGTTTACCCAAATCGTGAACCAAGGCCGCCTGTCTAATAGTATTGATGGCATCCTGGTCTAGACCAAGTTCTTTAGCAATAGCGCAGGAAATCTCGGCAACTTGTCGAGCATGACCGTCAGCATACTTGTCTTTGGCCTCGATCTGCGAGACCCAGCCGTCAATACGACCAAGCATACGAGCGTCTAAGCCACCAGTGGCGAAAATATAGTCTGATGTCTCATTAGAGGAAGACATTAGCTGATCTAGTTTCTTCTGTGCCGCAGCGTCATCGAGAACAGCAGCTGGCTCAGCAGCTGGTGGAGGTGGCGGTGCCGCTTGAGATGGTGGAGGTGGTGTTGAACCCAATCGGTTCTTCAGTAGACCGGCCCCGGCACCAGCTCTGGCCTTGCCCATCATTGATGCCCCTAAGCCGCCTCGAGGAGCGGCGCCACCA
>CALRJJ020000222.1:0-7646 GCA_943367505.1 Flavobacterium psychrophilum
GGCCTCGGTATACCGCTGAAGGGCGGTAAGGGTCTCCACCATGGCTACATTGCCCCAACCATCGCCAGAGACATTCTGGCTCAGATGTTTCTTCAAAGCATCATAGGCCTTAAGATATTCGCCTTTGGCCATGTAGCTCTTGCCCAAATAATAAAACGCCTCAGGAGCATAGCCGTTACGAGCAAAATAGGTAGCTTGAATAAGAGCGTCGATAGCTAGGTCATAATCACCTTTTTCAAAGAGCTCCTTACCCAGCTTGGTGTTCTTATTGGCAGGGTCGGTGGTATTCTTCTGACTGTTTTTGGCCTCTGCCGCTAGAGGGAGGTAAGTTAGGTAAGGTAGGCAAATCGACAAACCCAGCCCAACTGTCACAGCCGGAGTAACTGGAAGCAAGGCCAAAAGAGCTGAAACTAGAGCTAGCCGCTTTCGCGCTTTCAAGTCGTTGCTGTTGAAGAAGATTATGCTCAACTAGAATTACCTATGTATTCTTCTCTCGATTTTATCTATAGTCTTTAGGGCATTCTATAGTCTTTAGGGCATTCTATAGCTTTTAGCGCATTCTATAGTTCTTAGGGCATTTCGAGAAGCTCTAAAAATTCACTCTCATCAAGTATCTTTATACCAAGTTCCTGAGCTTTCGCTACTTTAGAGCCTGGATTAGCGCCAACCACCAAATAGTCGGTCTTCTTAGACACAGAAGATGTGGCCTTTCCTCCCCGAGCCTTAATCGCTTTCTCCGCCTCTAGACGCTCAAGTTTCTCCAGTGTGCCCGTCACCACAAAAGTTTTACCCGCAAGAGACTGCGGCAACACAATTGCTTGCTTATCCTGGTCTACTTCCATCTTCACGCCCAGCTCAGCCAGCTCAAAGATTAGCGCCCGGTTTTCTTCTTGGGCAAAGAACTCAATAACGTTCTCAGCAATGACAGTACCGACTCCTTCGATGGCGCACATTTCTTCAAGAGTAGCTTTAGCAATAGCATCCATAGAATTAAAGCGGTCGGCCAAAAGCTCTGCCACCGAAGCACCAACGTGCCGGATGCCGAGGGCAAACACCAAAGCCGCAAGGGGTCTTTGCTTAGAACTTTCCACCGCGGCAAGTATGTTCATCGCCGATTTCTTGCCCATGCGCTCAAGGGTGAGAAGCGACTCTTCAGTGAGGCGATAGAAGTCTGATTGTTTCTCCACAAGATGGGCTTTGACCATTTGCTCAATCAGCATCTCGCCAACACCATCGATATTCATGGCCTCTTTTCCGACCCAGTGAATCATGCGACGCACTTTTTGGGCGGGGCAACCATGGACATTGAGGCAGCGGAACACCACTTCTTCGCCTACCCGTGCCAGGGCACTGCCGCAGGCCGGACACTCGGTGGGATAGACAAAGGGAGTACTATCGGCTGGTCTTTTATCAAATTTGACACAAACAACTTCAGGTATGATTTCACCGGCTTTGCGCACAACAACAGTGTCACCGAGACGCACATCAAGGCGGGCAATCTGGTCGGCGTTATGCAAGGTGGCACGCTTCACTGTGGTGCCAGCGAGAGTAACAGGGGCCAACCAGGCAGTTGGAGTAACGGCACCAGTGCGCCCAACTTCGAAGCAAATATCTTCTAGTTTAGTCTCTGCTTCTTCTGGTGGATACTTGAAAGCAATGGCCCAGCGGGGGCTGTGGGAGGTATTGCCTAGTCTATCCCAGAGCTTACGGTCGTCGAGTTTAATCACCACACCATCGGTTTGATAATCTAAATCGTGGCGCAAATCGGACCAGTGATCAACAAAGTCGCGCACTTTATCTAAACCATTGACCTTCTGCCGACTGGGCTCAACTGGAAGTCCAAGAGCTGCAAGTAGATTTAAATTGTCAGCCTGACTCTTGGGTTGCTTGATCTGCTCATCAATAACATAGATAAAGTAAGTCCAGAGTGAAAGCTTACGAGCTGCAGTTTTGCGTGGATCTTTTTGGCGCAAGGAACCAGAAGCAGCGTTGCGCGGGTTAGCAAAAACGGCCTCATTCTCTTCTCGCAAAGCATTGTTGAGACTGGTAAAGCTACTGACCGGCATGTAGACTTCGCCCCGCACTTCAATATGAGCCGGCATACGGCGCTCGAGATTAGCAGACGAGTCAGCCTCAGCATTATTTTCAGAAGAAGAAGAAGAAGAAGAAACAGCCAAAGTACCATCAGGTAAGACCGCCACAGGCTTGAGTTTTTGTGGCAAGCTCTTAATTGTCTTCAAGTTGAGGGTAACATCTTCGCCAACTTCGCCATTACCCCTGGTGGCACCCCTAACAAAGACACCATTTTCATAAGTGAGAGCAATGGAGAGACCATCTATTTTATGCTCGCAAACGAAGTCGAAAGCTGGTTCTTTGTCTTCAATCTCAAGACCGCGCACAAGGCGCTCTTGCCACTCTAACAAGTCATCTTTAGACATAGCATTGGCAAGACTGAGCATTGGTATGCGATGGCGCACCGGAGTAAACTCAGTGCTAGGCGCGGCTCCTACTCTCTGAGTTGGACTCTCTGGCACAATCAGCTCAGGAAACTGACGTTCTAAGCTCTCTAGCTCACGATAGAGAATGTCGAAATCAGCATCGCTCAACTCCGGTGCATCAAGTGCGTAATAACAAAAGCGGTGATGCTCAACTTCTTTGCGAAGCTGCTCTATGCGCAAGCGGGCTCCCTCGATTTGACTGGCGTGGGAGCTTTGAGAACCGGCTGTCTCAACCATTGAGTACTCCTTACTTTAGCTGAGGTTTAGTGAAGACGAGGCTAAGCCCTAATCAAGCCTTAATCAAGACCTTCACGACTGAGAATGACACAATCGCCTTGGGCGGTGCCAGAACAAATAGCAGCCGCACCATACTTAGCACCACGTCTTTCCATCTCGCGAGCGAGGGTCAACAAAAGACGAGCACCACTGGCACCAATAGGATGCCCAAGAGCCACAGCGCCACCATTGACGTTGACTTTACTCTCGTCGATGCCCAGCATTTGCATTGACTTAAGAGCAACCGAGGCAAAAGCTTCGTTGATTTCAAGCAAGTCTAAATCTTTAACGGTTAGGCCGGCTTTCTTCAAAGCCTTCTCAGTAGAAAGAGCAGGTACAGTGGCTAAGTAAGGAACGTCTTGGCCAATTGATGCATGGCTCAAAATCTTGGCTAGTGGTTTGAGACCTAGCTCTTTTGCCTTATCTGCACTCATTACCAAAAGCATGCAAGCACCATCATTAACACCAGGTGCGTTGCCAGCCGTAATTGAGCCCTTGTCGTAGAAGACCGGTTTGAGCTTAGCCAGAGCTTCTATAGTGGTATCGGCGCGAGGTGATTCATCGCGGTCGATAGTCTTGAATTGTCCTTTGCCAGCAGCGACTTCAATTGGCAAAATTTCGTTCTTGAAGGCACCAGAATCTATCGCTTTGATAGCTAATTGATGACTGCGAAGAGCCCATTTATCTTGAGCCTCGCGACCAATTTTAAACTCTTCGGCAACCTTGGCGCCGTGCACAGCCATGTGCACGTTGGCCACGGGGCATTCCAAACCATCATTGAGCATGGCGTCTTTAAAAGCCACATGGCCCATACGCTTACCGAAACGAGCAGAGTTAGCTTCTACCAAGTATGGCGCTTGGCTCATTGATTCCATGCCACCAGCCAAAATGATATCGCCATCGTTGGCTCGAATGCGCAAGTCTGCCAGAGTGACCGCTCTCATACCAGAAGCACAAACTTTGTTGACCGTTGTGGACTCGGTGGTATTAGGTAAACCAGCGTCAAGCAATGCTTGCCTCGAAGGAATTTGACCGCAACCGGCCTGCAAGACCTGACCGATGATTACTTCATCAATTTGGCTGGCGTCAATTTTATTGCGCTCTACCAACTCTTTAATCAAAGGGCTAGCCAGCTTCACAGCACTCAGGTTGGCAAGGGCTCCGCCCATCTTGCCGAAAGGAGTACGCAGTCCATCGATAATTACGGTCTCTCTAGTACTAGTGCTCATGGCTCAACCTTTTCTTTACTTGGTAATTCCCACTAACTAAATGGTACTGGTCCAAGTAGCCAACGCCGCTCACCATAATCAAATGTTCCGCTTGCTGCCAAAACAGTTGACTGATAATAACTAGCCGCGACGACCAGCCGAGAGGGCGACGATGTCATGATGCCGAAAAATGTCGCAGCATCAGCCTCAGTTGCTTTATGATAGAGCCAGTCAATATTGTTTGTAGAATCTTTTATTAGGAATAGTATGCCTAGACCATCGTCTGGCTCAGGAAAAGATTTAAGAGGGAGCGAAAAGCGGTCACCGCTTCAGCTTTGGCATGCCTTCAATCAATCTCTTGAAGAGAAGAGAGCAGATGCGGTTTTCGAACCGGAGCATATCGAGCCAGGCCGCAGAACAACGGCTCTTGGTATCGATTTTGGCATCGGTTTTTTGCTCAGTATGTTCATAATGCTGCTGCCAGTAGTCAATATTTTCCTGACAAGTCAGATGATTATTATGATCTACTTGATTTTTCGCGATTATTTCTTCGAAGGACGCGGCGTCGGCAAGAACCTTATGGGCTTCCAGGTGGTTGACATCTATTCAGGCAACTCACCATCACTTCGGCAAGTAATTGAGCGCAATGGCATCTACCTTGGCCCACTGCTTATATGTCAGGTTCTCGCCCTTCTTGTAAATTTGTTACTGCCCTTACTGACGCACATCCTTCCAGTGCAGGCCATAGCGCCTTTAACAGCCACAGTCTCAGCTATTGGCAACATCATAGTTGCCATTTCTGCTCTTTACCTATTCGTAATACTGCCCCTCGAAAGCTATCGGTGTTACGACAGGGAGGATAGTATGAGACTGGGTGACGAAATCGCCGGGACCTGCCTGGCTAATTCCGACATGAGTTTCAGCAACTTCTTATCCAGATAGATTCGCAAACAAAACAATGAGTACTAATCCAAAAGTTGCATATATCTGGGGTCCCGTGACCGCCTTCAATGGTCCCCTCGCGGCCTATCTGGTCAAGCGCGGTTGGCATGTGCACTTTGCCTGCAAGTCTTCACTTAATCTCTTGAGCCTTTCGCCGCTTGATCTTAAAACCCAGGCACAAAATATGCTTTACGCCGCCCTTGGCGGAAAAGAAGACGAACGCGTTTTCAAAGACCGGCTCAAAGTTGTGGAGCCAAGTGAAGCAGCTAGATTTAACAAGTATGACGCCATCATATTTAGTGCCCTGCCACCAAATTTTGATGAAGCTCGCTCTCCCCGCGCTCCCCTGGCAGGAACTGACTTCAAGGCCATCGTCAAAGCCTTCAAAGGCACACCGACCTTCATAGTATCGTCAATCTGGGGCGGAGTGCAAAAAGATGGTGTTGTTCCCGAAGAACTAGAATTTGCTCGACGCAAGCCCCTTAGCAATTGGGAAAGTACCTGTCAGCAATACGAGCAACGGGTCTTAGAGAGCCTCAGTGGCACTGAGTCGCCCTGGTATTTGGTACGTTTACCGCTAATTAGCGGTGACACCAAAAGCGGTGAAACCATTAAATATTCAGGCATTCATAGTTTACTGAAAGAGCTGGTACAAGAAGCCTCTAAGCCTTTCTTCCCAACCTCATCACTAAAGCTAGCCTACAATCCAGATTCAACTCTCTGGTTCTTACCAATTGACGTAGCGGTTAGTACTTTCTTCCATTTCATCGAAGACAACGCCCGGCCGCGCATCTGCAATTTAGTTTCGACGCAGATGACCCTCAACCGCGAATGGCTTGCCCACTTAGCTCAATCGCTAAATTGCCCAGAAATACAGTGCGCCGAACAAGATGGCTTAAATCTACCGAGCACTCTGCGCAAGCTTCTACTCGATGATGTTCAAGTAAAAACGCGCAACTTATTTGAAGTAGCAGGACGCTATCAAATTTTGCCGGTGCGACTAGATAAAGACTATTTCGACAAACTGATTAAAGCAGCTAAAAGCCATAATTGGGGCGAGCATGTAGCTGTGGTGGAAGAGCCGAGCAGCTTAGACTATTCAGAGCAGTTGGCCCACTACTATTTTGAAAAATTCGTACCAGAGCGGATTGAACAAGGCGCTCTTAAAGAAGCAAAAATAAATGGCACCAGTATTGGTTTCCATTTAAGAGCCGGTAGCATACACGGCTGGCTTCTGCGCTCGAAAGCCAATGGTGAACCAGAAGTGGTGCCATTTGATCCGAGCCTAGACAAGCCTGACATTTGCTTTCACTTTAGCGGCATGACTCTATCGCGCTTGATTCAAAAGAAACTGCTCTTGCACAGAGCAGTACTGATGCGCGATGTTGAAGCTCAAGGCAACCTCTTCCAGCTATGGCGCATTACTGGCACCATAGAAAAGTTTTTGCGCGACAATCCTATTGCTTCTAAAGATGTACCTGGGTTAGCCAATTTCCAGGCTGACGAGTTGCCTGAACCCGTTAAAGCAGATTGAAAGAAGAGTCGCAGAGCAACAAGCCCAGGCAAATTGGCATTGTGGTGCCAACAAGTTTTGAACTAGCTCCTCTGCTCGAGCTTATTCCGGAACTCAAGCCCGTATCAAAATCGCCATGGCAAATTTACTCGGCCGAACTGCCCGGCGTAAATCTAACTGTAATCATCTCCTTCATCGGTCCTGCCAATGCCGCAGCAGCCACAGAACACTTAATTGGCAGAAACACTAACTCAAATCTAGACTTAATTTTGCACGGTGGCGCAGCAGGAGCCATCAACGAAAGTTTGCTACCAGGAGACATGGTGCTTGGTGCAGCAATGAAAATCATCTGCTCAGAAGAAACGCTAGCAGTGCGGAAAACCTTGCTCATGGCCACCACATCTATTCGCTATTTAAAAGATGGAGAAGCAGTGCGGCTCGACCAACTACAGGGCGACAACAAACTGCTAGAACAGGGTCTAGCGACTAGCGCCAAACTAAAGGCCAAATTTCCCAATTGGAGCGGCCCTGGTTGGCCGAAAGAAATAGCAGACAGAGAGCCACGACTCATTGCCGGCGTAGTGGGCTCACTAGATGGTTGGACAAAAGGTCTGGCCCAGCTCAATTTTGTGCGCGACAATTTCGCCGTCGATGCTGAAGATATGGAAAGCGCTTACATAGCACAAGTAGCAGCCATTCACGGCATAGCCAACCTGGCTATAAGGGCTATTTCAAATAATGAATATGTTCGGACATTAGAGAAAAACGAAATTATCCCAGCCGTGCAGGCGGCGGCTCAACGAGTGGCTTTCGTCATTAAAGAACTAGTAGAGATAAATAGCCAATAAAGCTATTGTGGTGCGCCAGAGTCAGAGCTAGAACTAGAGCTAGAACTAGCACTAGAACTAGAAGGCTCTGTTGGCTTCGGAGCAGGCGTCGTTCTAGTCTTCTCATAGGTGCGACCATCAGCAGTTGTACCAGTGGTGGTGACAGTCTTGTTATATGCTTCGCCATTGCCGCCGCTCACTGACTTATCTCGGTCATAGCTGCCGCCGTTACCAGTCGTTCCGGTGGTTGATACATTCTTGCTATAGCCTTCGCCATTACCTGCGCTGACAGTCTTGTTGCGGTCATAGCTGCCGCCGTTACCGGTCGTTCCGGTGGTTGATACATTCTTGTTATAGCCTTCGCCATTACCAGCGCTGACAG
>CALRJJ020000223.1:0-7645 GCA_943367505.1 Flavobacterium psychrophilum
CAGCAAGAAGTTTGAAAGTGGCCTTCGCACTAATCTGACAAGAGCCAGCATCATAATTATGCGAGTCTTAGGTGACTCTGGCAGCGTGCCAGCTATGGCAGAGATAGTGGAGTTCTGCAAGACAAAGCAAGTTCCACTAATAGTTCTAAGCGGTGCAGGAGAGCCCAACGCTGATCTTGCTTGCCTTTCCACCGTTGACAGCGAAACTCTTGAAACCAGCAGACTCTACTTTGCTGGCGGCGGCCAGAGTAACTTAGTACAAAATTTGCTCTTCTTATCAGACCGATTATTGCTCACTAATTATGGTTACCTTGACCCACAGGAGTTGCCGAATCACGGCTTTTACTCAAAAGAAAATAACGAGCAAGAAACTCAACTAGATAGACTTAGGGATAAGCGCCATCTCGGTATAGTTGGCATTGTCTTTTACAGAGCCCACTGGCTCTGCGGCAACACGAATTTTATTGATGAGCTGGTAAACGCACTAGCTGAGCACAATATCGGAGCGATAGTCGTCTACACCGCCTCGCTGCGTGCGATAGATGAAAGCTGCGGACTACCTTTTGCCTATGCCATGCTTCAGCAGTGCGGTATCAAATGCGACGCGATAATTAACACGACCTCTTTTTCCACTACTGATTCAAATAATTATTCTAAGTCAACCTCGGCAGTTGATTCAGACGATTCTACAGTGCCTGTTTTTCAGGCTATGACAAGCACCATGACCAGGCAACAGTGGCAAAACTCAACCCGTGGCTTAAGCCCGCTTGATACAGCTATGAATGTGGTATTACCAGAGTTTGACGGTCGGATAATCACACATCCCATTTGCTTTCGCAGCAACAGCGCTTGGGAAGGCACTGCACCTAGCAAAACAGAATCGAATAAGGTTTCTAGTGCCACCATTTATGAGACTGTGCCGGATCGCATTAACAAGCTAGCCAGCCTTGTTACACGCACTGTGAGACTTTCAAAACTGGCTAATAGAGAGAAAAAGATCGCATTTGTTCTCACTAACTCCAGCTCCAAGGCCTCACAAGTGGGCAATGCTGTAGGTCTAGATGCTCCAGCATCACTAATGCTTCTGCTTAAATCACTAAAAGAGGCAGGCTACAGTATTGATGAATTGCCCGAGAATGGTGATGAGCTGATACATTCTCTGCTTGATCTCTGCTCTTATGATGAAACATTCTTGACTGAGAAACAGACTCGCAGTTGCATGGGAAAAATAAGCCCAAGAGAATACTCTCAATTCTTCCAAGCCCTTCCTGTAAGTCTGCAAGCTACGATGAAGGCACAATGGGGCGAACCACCCGGTAGCGCCTATTTAGATAGTGACGATAACTTACTAATAGCAGGCCTTAGCCTTGGAAACGCTGTGGTGATATTGCAGCCACCAAGGGGCTATGGCATGGACCCAAACGCTATTTATCACAAACCCGATTTACCACCCACTCACCATTATGCAGCCGTATATCAGTGGATCAATGAAAAGTTCAAAGCTGACGCCGTTGTGCACGTTGGCAAACACGGTACTCTTGAATGGCTACCGGGCAAAGGCGTCGGCCTATCGCAAGAATGCTTCCCCGATGCCCTCTTTGGCGATACTCCCTTAATTTACCCATTTATCATCAATGACCCGGGTGAAGGCACGCAAGCCAAGCGAAGAAGCCATGCCGTGATTGTTGATCACCTGACGCCACCAATGACAACGGCCGATACTTACGGCGACCTCGCCAAACTAGTGCAGCTGGTAGACGAATACTATCAGGTGGAATTGCTCGACCCCACTAAGTTGCCACTACTACAGAAGCAAATTTGGGACTTGGTGCAAGAAGCGAGCTTGAATCACGACTTGGAAGCACTGATAGGTCACGAACTAAGCGAACATGAACATGAACACGAGCATGAGCATAGCAATGAACAACACGACCATGACCACGAGCATGGGCATGAGCACCCACATAGTCATCAAGGGCAACTAGAATTGAATCAAGAGGGAATTCCCTCAAGCTTGGCGAGCATGGACGCTGTCAAAATTTCTCACCTGATTCAAGAAATTGACGGTTATCTCTGCGAACTTGGTGCGGCCGAAATAAGAGGCGGCCTGCATATATTAGGTCAAGTACCAGAAGGCGACGCCCTTACCGATATGCTCGTAGCCTTAACGAGACTGCCAAATCTCGACGCCCACTCACTTCCGGCAGCGCTTGGTGCATATTTTGGCGCCGACCTAGACGCCCTCCTTAGCCACCCAGGTCAAAAGCTCGATAAAAAGTTCTCGCTATTAGAAGACCATTGCAAACGCGAGCTAGTCACAGCCAGCGACTTCATTGAAGAAATTAACAAGCTCTCCTGGCAAATTCTTTCAAAACTTGCCGATTTTGGTTTCGGTGAACAGTCGGCCGCTCTGGCAACAGAGTCGATTCTAGGCACAAAAAACACAAAAGAAACAGCTGACACTGAACTAGTTTTGAGCTATGTGGTGCGTCGACTGGTGCCGAGCCTGAGAGCCACTGGCGAGGAGATAAACAGCATTCTCAGAGCTCTATCTGGTGGATTTGTTGCAGCAGGACCAAGCGGAGCACCAACCCGCGGAATGGCTCATATCCTACCAACTGGTAGAAATTTTTATTCCGTTGATCCACGCAGCCTGCCGTCAAAATCGTCATGGCTCGTGGGCAAACAGTTAGCTGAGCAAGTTCTCAGTCGCTACATGAAAGAAAACGGCTCCTATCCAGAAAGCGTCAGCATCACGGCGTGGGGCACAAGCGCCATGCGCACCGGTGGCGACGACATTGCTCAGATTCTCTATCTTATGGGCGTAGAGCCAGAGTGGCAGTCAGAAAGTCGCAGAGTCGTCGGGCTTAAAGTCATAGAATTGAGTGAGTTAAAACGCCCACGCATCAATGTCATTACTCGCATAAGTGGATTCTTCCGCGATGCCTTTACCCATCTCATCAACTTAATTGATGATGCAGTCAAGCTCGTTATTGCTCTCGATGAACCAGCTGAGATGAACTTTGTGCGCAAGCATTTTCACTTAAATGAAAATCAGCTTCTGGCGGTAGGAACATCAGCAGAAGAAGCCTCGCGAAGAGCTGCCTATCGTGTCTTTGGCTCCAAGCCAGGAAGCTACGGTGCCGGAATATTGGGTCTGATACAAGAAAAAAATTGGAAAGACGATAGTGACTTCGCTAGTACTTATCTTAATTGGGGTGGCTATGCCTACACCAGAGAGGCCACTGGAATAGCTGCCAGAGAAGACTTCGCCACTAGTTTGGCAGCTGTGCAAATAGCCATCCACAATCAAGACAACCGCGAACATGACATCTTTGATAGTGATGACTATTTACAGTTTCATGGCGGCATGATTGCAACTATTCGCAGCCTCACAGGTCGCAGCCCAAAACAATACTTCGGTGATAGTAGCAACCCTGCTGCCAGTAAAGTGCGAGACCTGAAAGAAGAAGCTTATCGAGTATTTCGCACAAGAGTAGTAAATCCCAAGTGGATTAGCGGCATCACTCAACACGGCTATAAAGGTGCTCTCGAACTAGCTTCGACTGTAGATTATTTGTTTGGCTACGATGCCACGGCCCACATTATGGACGATTGGATGTATGAACAAGTGGCTCAAGAGTACCTTTTCAACCAATCTGTTCGAGACTTTATAGAAAAGAGCAACCCTTGGGCCTTAAGGACGATTTCAGAACGTTTAATAGAAGCCAAAGAACGTGGACTTTGGGCTGCCAAAGCTCAAACTCTCGGTCGACTACATTCTATTTTTCTTGAAAGCGAAGCATTGCTTGAAGGCCGACTAGAAGAAGAAGAACAACAACAACAAAACAAGAACAAAGAGCAAGGGGATAAGCAAATAGTATGAAACCGCTCTATCCACTTTCGGCAATCGTAGGCCAAGAAGATCTTGTTCTGGCGCTGACGATTTGCGCTGTAAGTCCCAATGTCGGCGGAGTGCTCATTCGTGGAGACAAAGGTAGCGCTAAAAGTACAGCTGCTCGTGCCATAGCTGAGGTAATGCCCTCCATTACAAAAAAATTGGGCTGTCGCTATAACTGCGAAGCAAATATGCCAGCTATTACGTGTGATATCTGCCAGGCATCAAAAAGCATCGATGCTGAGAGTGCAGCAATTGCTAGGTGTGCGGATTCGCCGCAATCGAATGAACCAATATCCATGCCAGTTCCTTTTGTCAATCTGCCTCTAGGTGTAACAGAAGAGCGTCTGATAGGCACGCTGGATCTAGATAAAATGCTGAGAAAAAGCGAAAAAGCTTTTCAACCCGGCCTTCTAGCAGCAAGCAATAGAGGAGTTTTATACATAGATGAAATAAATCTCTTAGCAGATCATCTTGTCGATCTACTGCTTGATGCTGCCGCCATGGGTGTAAACGTAGTTGAAAGAGAAGGTTTTTCTATATCGCATGCGGCCAAGATTACTCTGATTGGCACAATGAATCCAGAAGAAGGCGATTTGAGACCGCAATTGCTAGATCGTTTCGGTCTTATGGTGGATGTTAAAGCCCCAAGCGATCCCAATATTCGTGCTCAGGTGGTTGGGCGCCGAATTGCTTTTGATCGATCTCCAAAAGAGTTCTGCCAACAGTACCAGTCAGCGCAAGCAGAGCTGCGTAGTCAGATTACTAAAGCAAGAGACTTAGTAAAGAACATAACGCTCTCCGAATCTATGTTGATTGTCATAAGCACAATTTGTTCTGAAATGGGAATCGCCAGTCTCAGAGCAGACATAGTTATGGGTCAGGTGGCCAAGACAGTTGCGGCCCTAAACGAAAGAGTACATGTCACTGTTTCTGACTTGAGCACAGCCGCTCGCTTAGTTTTACCGCATAGAAAGAGAGCTAAACCTGGTGAAAGCTGCGGCATAGACGAAAACAAATTAGAAGAGCAACTAAAAAAGGCGGAAGCAGAGGCAAACAGCTCAGCAAATCCTGAAGAAAGTGGTACTGAACCAAGCAATATTCAGCCCTCTAGCGAACATAAACAGACGAAAGAGAAAGACTGCGACCATAACGAAAATATCGCAGCCGAAAATAGAATATTTGCGACACAAGACCTCGCACATCACCTCAGCATCGAGACAGAAGATAGTCAAGTCTCGCAGTCAAATCGGGTTGGGCAGCATGCCCCTTCCGGCAGTAGCCGCCGGGGGCGTCATCTAAGAGACAAACCAGATACTGCACCCACTAATATTGCTATTGATACAACCATTAAACATTCTCTAGTTCGTACTGGTAAAGTGCAAATAACGAAACAAGACCTCCACCAGCAAAAACGACAAGCCCATAGCGCCAACTTAGTAATTTTCGCCGTCGACTGTTCTGGCTCTATGGCAGCACTTAAGCGTGTCGAACTAGTTAAAGGTGCAATCAAAGAACTAATAGCTAATGCCTATCAGAAAAGAGACCAAATAGCTGTAATTACCTTTGCTGGGAGAACTGCCGAATTATTGCTACCACCAACTCGCAGCATCGAAAAAGCAGAAGAACTCATCGCCGCTGCCGAGACTGGCGGACGAACACCTCTACCAAGTGCGCTTAACCTAGTAGAAACAATGCTCACTAGCCTCAAGCGCCAAGATGGTGAGCCGCTATTAGTACTACTTTCTGACGGCAAAGCAAACGTAGCGATAAAGGCAGAGGGCGATGCCTGGCAAGAGACTATCGTCATAGCTGAGAAACTCAGAGAGAAAAAGCTGGCCACTATCGTTATTGATACTGAAGCAGGCTTCGTACGTCTCGGTCGAGCTAGAGAATTAGCTCAAAAACTAAACGGCGAATATGTCTCGCTCAGCAGTCTGTCGGTAGAAAGCCTCTCATTGATCGTAAGAAGATGCCTCAACGGTCGCCAAAATCGTAACGGTATCAAAGGGAATTAAGAATAATGGAAGGTAGATTGGCGAAAGGCCTACGCTTAGTCAAAAAGCAAACTAAGTTGAGAGAGATTGGCTGGGCACAACCACGAGCCTACCTCATTGGCACCGGCCCGGGCGACATCGAATACTTAACCATAAGAGCAGTGCGCGCTATAGGTGCTTGCGAAGTACTTCTTATAGACGATTTAGTAAATCGTCAAGTTTTAGACTTTGCAAAATCCGACTGCAAAATTATTTCGGTCGGCAAAAAACCAGGTCGCCATTCGATCTCTCAAGAAGTAATCGAAGAATTATTTCTTGCTGAGTTAAAGCTTGGCAAGATCGTCGGTCGACTAAAGGGTGGTGATCCCTTTGTCTTTGGTCGCGGAGGCGAGGAGATTCAAATGCTTTCTCAAAATGAAATTCCATTTGAAATTATCAGCGGTATCACAGCTGGTATTGCCGCCCCAGCCACAATAGGAATACCTATTACTCACAGGGGTCTGGCGCAAAGTGCAACTTTCATAACCGGCCACTCTTGTGCTTCAGCAGACAAACAAAACTGGCGGGCACTGGTTGAAAGCGGTACCACCCTAGTAATTTATATGGGAATTGCCCGTATTAGCGAGATCTGCCAGACCCTGCAAGATTGTGGCATGGCAGAAAGCATGCCAGCCGCAGTAATAGAAAATGGCACCTTAACTAGCCAACGCAGCTTAACCAGCACCTTAGGTGCCCTGGCAAAAGCGGTCAAAGAACAAGGCATAGTCGCACCAGCAATTATCATCATCGGAGCAGTGGTAAACATAGCAACGAACACAAACCGCACGTTCAATCATAGTCTTAGCGCCAATAATTTTAGCGCCAATAATCAGCAAAATTTTGAAGGACTACTGCGATGATCCGATGCGTTGGAATTGGACCAGGCAACCTAAGCTTTATAACCCAACACGTGCTTCAAGCGGTTCAAGATGCAGAAGTTGTGGCGGGTTTCGATGCTGTATTAAACATAATAAGCCCTGTAATTGCAGCAGATGCTGAAATTATCGCTATGACCTACCGCAATCAAACAGCCAAGCTTGATGAGGTTGCCGCTCTGCACCATCGAGGAAAAAAATGCGTTGTTGCTTTCATGGGTGACATTCACTTTAGTGGTTTTCAATATTTGGAGCGCGTGGAAAAGGCCTGCGGGCATGAGGTAGAGACCTTGCCGGGAATCTCATCTGCGCAAGTTTTAGCCAGCAAAGCCAAAGTTTGTTTTGATGAAACAAGCTTTATCACATTTCATCGACGGGGTGATTTAGAGCCATTCAAGGAACATTTAAGGCAGAGTCTCAGACTGAGACGCAACGCCATAGTAATTCCAAGACCATGGGATTTTATGCCCGAGCAGATAGCCGGCTACTTACTGATGGAAGGACTAGATTCTGAGCTGCCTGTTGAAGTATGGGAGAACCTCACCATGAGAGAAGCTTCTTGGAGCGGCACTCTCGGTCGACTCTGGAGCTACTCTGGCAGAGGAGACGCACTCGATTTAGCTTATAGCTTCAGCGCAAAAATCGAAGCTAGCAAATTCTCAGATATGAGCATTGTTCTAATTCGGGCAGAACAGCCCTTCCCCAGTCAAATTTTCCCTGAAGTTTCAAGTAAAAATGCCCAAATAGTGCGCACCGAACCAGTAGGAATTGAAACATTAGGAATTGAAAGAGTAAGAAGCGAGACGCTCGGTCTATGACACAAACTACTAACGAAA